>JBBQLG010000093.1:0-24939 GCA_038327655.1 Cytophagales bacterium | reverse complement strand
TTTGGGCTAAACGGGCTTTCAACTCGGCATTTTCCAATTCTAATTCCTGGACACGGTCTTTCAGACATTGGACTTCAGCCAGTAAGCTGCTAATCAACGCCTTTAGTTCTCCTGTGTCCATTGTCTCTGCCACGAGAAATTGTTAGCAAATTGCGTACCTAAACAGTTACAATTTTTGTAAGATAAATTACTCCGATAACCTTATCCTAAAGGTTTCATTAACAAGCTAATCGCCATCATTGGCTTACGCTGGCATATCCTTAACCTTCACGCTGTTTCGTTCGGCATAGCGTACTATTTCGCTTTTCCGAAACCGCTTCACCTGCCTACCATAGACAAATAGCTTTTAGTCCTGAAGCATTGCATAGGCCGTTGGTTTGGTTACGCCCAAGTACTCGCATACCCATTCCCATATAACGTACCTGTCTTCTTTAATTGCCGCTAATTCGCGTTCAGCGGTAATCAAACCGGTATACATATATATTAGAAAAATAAACTGATTTGATATGGCTATATTTAGTTTCATTAACCTTTATAACTATCTATGCTTGTAATAAGAGGCTGGTTTACAAGGGTAAGTCTTTACATTACCTCTGGGTGGATGTCTATACTGTTTTTAAAATTGACAAATATGGGGCGAGAAAAAGTCAGTACGCAGACATAGTTAGGCATAATAGCGGTGCAGAACATTGATAGATTGATGTTGTAGATAATTAGAAGCATGCCACATTACCCTTCTTCTTGCTCTCGAACGGCGTTTAGGTCGGCGATGGTGTCCCAGGAGAAGGGCAGCCAGATCGACTGCCATTCGTCGGCGTTGGCATTGTCATCATAGACTTCAGTGGCGGCTTCGCAGGCGAACAGCTTGTAATCGAACTTGTGATAACCACTCACGATGTAGCCGGGGTAGTAGTAATCTTTCTGCTGTTGCCGGGCGTAGTTGATCTTTAGTAGCAGCAGTAGTTTACCGAGGCTCTGTTTGCGGTAGTCGGGGTGGTAAAAATTCATGATGCCGGCAATGCTGCGGTCGCCGTTGTCGAAGATACCGGCGGCAATGAGCGTGTTGCCATCCCGGATTTCCACCACACGGGTATCAAACACATTAATGGTCGATTTGCCCAGCAAACAGGCTTCGACCGATTCCGGCGCGTCAAAGTCGATGCTGTTCCGATACAGGGCGTAGAGCGACCTGATTTCGGAGGTCAGGCGGAAAGGTACTACCGCGACCGAATACTTCTGGTTGATGCGCAGGAGTCGGGACTGTTTGGCGCCGAACCGGACGTTGGCTACCACAATACGCAGCCAGTGAACGCCATATAGTGTATCATTGAACTGTACATATCGGCACGTAAACATATCCTGCTGCATCCGAAAGCAGCCTAAGCCCAGGAATTCATCCAGTTCACTTCCTCTCATGGAATATATCAGCGTTGTTTTTTAGTCACGGCCTTCCAATTTAACGCTAAATCGAAAATACACCAATCGGAGAACTGCTGTTTACAAACAGTACAGGCGATGGCGGGTGTTCACCCGTTATTTATTGCCTGACAACGGATTAAAACCCACGATACCGTATACCCGGATACTCACTTTTTAGCTACCTTGAGCCTGTACTAACACAACAACCCATGACCTATTCCCGACGTATATTTCTCCGCCACCTTGGTGCGTTCTCGGCGGGCGCGACACTATTACCGGCTGCTCTTTCGCTGGCTGAGGCATCGGCCATTACGGTAACCAAACCCGGTCTGCAGTTGTATTCACTGCGCGACGATATGGAAAAAGACGCCAAAGCAACCCTGAAACGGATAGCGGGTATGGGGTACAAAGAAATTGAATCCTATCCCGGCAGCAAAGGTTTTCTGTGGGGTATGAAACCCGCCGAGTTTAAAGCGTACCTGAACGAATTGGGACTAATGCCCGTGAGTACCCACACCGGCATCGACAAGGACATCGCCGAACGGATGGATCAGGCGGCCGAAGCGGGGTTCAAAAACTTCGTCGTGTCGTGGATCGGAGCCGAAAAGCGCACTAACCTGGACGGATTCCGAAAGGTAGCCGACGAGTTTAATCAGTTGGGGGAACAGTCTAAAAAGCGTGGGCTGCAATTTGGGTACCACAACCATGATTATCCATTCATCGAGATGGAAGGGCAGATTCCGTACGATATTCTGCTGAAAAATACGGATGCTAAACTGGTTACCTATGAACTGGATTTGTTTTGGGTGGTAGAGCCGGGTAAAGAT
The DNA here is from genome assembly GCA_038327655.1 of Cytophagales bacterium. Classification (GTDB taxonomy): domain Bacteria; phylum Bacteroidota; class Bacteroidia; order Cytophagales; family Spirosomataceae; genus JBBQLG01. Next base: position 22,693 of record JBBQLG010000093.1, on the reverse strand, counting down.
CCCATTGCTTTTTTTAACAAATATCCCGGTCGTTTTTCGATGGCCCACATCAAAGACCGCGACCCGCAGGACCCTAAAAAGTCTATTGTTATTGGTCAGGGTAACTTAAATCTGAAAGGCATGATGACCGCAGCCCAGCAGGCGGGCGTCCGGCACTATTTCGTGGAGGTTGAAGAATATGGCGCCCTCACACCCAACGAAAGCGTCGCCCAATCGCTTTCTGGTCTGAAGAAACTGGTGTTTTGACGTAGGGAGTAGTCGTTAGTGGCTGGTCGTTAGTCGTTCCTACTGGTTGACTAACCACTAACTACTCCTCCGGCAGTAATACCCGGAAGGTGGCGCCCTGGCCCGGTCGGCCCTCGGCGTGAATATGACCGTGATGATTATCAACTACCTTTTTGACGATTGCCAGGCCAATGCCCGTTCCCTGATAATCACTGCGGCCGTGCAACCGCTGGAACACCTGAAAAATACGGTCGGCCTGCTGCGGGTCGAACCCAATGCCATTGTCCATCACCTCGATGCAATGGAAAAAACGGTTCGCGTCGGCGGAGGGGAGATGCCAACCCGCATCGCTCCCCTGCACGCGCCGGGTGATTACGCTAACCCGGGATGGATCGGCTGGGGTACCTGTTGAACCGGGGCCGGAGGGGCGGGCGAACTTCAGGGCGTTACCCAGCAAATTCTGAAATAACTGCCGGAGCTGAAGCGGATCGCCGGGCAGGGTAGGCAGGGGGCCAACGTGAATACTGACTTTCCGGTCGGCAATGGCCGTTTCGAGATCGGTCAGGACGTCGGCGACTACTGCGTTGAGGTCGACCTGTTGAACGGCTTCGCGCTTTGTGGCCACGCGGGAATACGTCAGCACATCCCTGATGAGTACCTGCATCCGGGCAGCCGCCGACTGCATGCGCCGAATCAGGTCGGCACCCTCTCCGCCAATGATGGGCGCATAGTCGTTCTGAATGATGTTGCCGAAGGCCAGGATTTTCCGCAACGGCTCCTGCAAATCGTGGGAGGCTACGTAAGCAAACTGTTCCAGATTTTCGTTGGATCGCTGCAATTCTTTTACGGAGGATTCCAATTGCTGCTGCAGGCGTTTGAGGGGGGTATAATCGCCGAACGTGACGAGCACTTCGTCGCCCAATTTGGTTGCCATAATGTCGAGCCAGACATCGATACCGCTGCCATCGTAGTGGAAATCAAAGCGTTGTGGTTCGCCGGACAGGTAGGCTTTCCGGTAAGCCTCAAACAACCCATTGGTCTGGTAATCGGGAAACCAGGTGCTGCCTAATATCCCGATTACCGCTTCCGGCTGCTGACCAACATAGGAGGCTAACTGCTGATTGGCGACCTGAAACCGAAAATCAACTACCTCGCCCTGGTTGTCGCGGACGGGGCTGAACAGAAAAATACCCGTCTGCGAGGTATCAATGATCGTTTGCAGTTCGGTGGCCGAGGCCTCCAGTTGTTCCTGAAGCCGCTTAAGGTCAGTGAAGTCGGAGAATGTCACCAGCACATCGTTGCCGAACCGGGAAGCCGTTACATTGATCCAGGCGTCGAAGCTATCCGCCTGATAGTGTAGACTGAAATGCTGGGTCTGACCGGTGGTATAAACGCGCTGATACCGCTCGAATAAACCGTTGGTGCAATACGCCGGAAACCAGGTACTTTTAAGCCGCCGATGAGCGTGGCCGGTTCCTGATGCACGTACGATGCCAGCATCTGGTTGGCCATCCGAAACCGGAAATCAATTAGTTCGCCCGCCGAATTATACACGGGCCGCATCAGGGCAATGGCCGCCTGAGCCGAGTCGATGACAGCCCGTAATTCTGCCGCTGCCTGCTCTACCGTCTGTTGCCCCTGTTTGATGGCCGAAATGTCGCTGAAGGTAACCATCACCTCCTGACCAAGTTTAATGGCTTTCACATCAAACCACACATCAAACCCGTCGACATCGTAGTGGATGGTAAAATGCTGGTTTTCACCGGTTTCCCAAGTGTGTTTATACCGGTCGAAAAGCCCCGTTTGCCGGTAGTTGGTAAACCAGTCGGAGACGACACTGCCCCGAACCGTTTCTGGTGTCTGACCAACCAGGGCCGTTACCATCCGGTTAATGGTTTCAAACCGGAAATCGACATGTTGTCCCTGATCGTCAATCACGGGAGAGATGACAAAAATACCCGTCTGCGCGTTGTCGATTACGGCTTGTAGGTCAGCCCCGTCCTGATTCTGCCGTATGTAGTTCCTGTCCACTCGAAACAGACATAGTATACCATCGTCGGTTTTGGATTGATTCACACAAAACCGTTGCTGCTGGTCAGGGTAGGGGTGATCAACATCAAGGGGTTGTCCGGTCTCAAAAACGTGGCACATGTCAGCAAACAAGCGTTCGTGAAAGGGCATTATTTGCTGAAGACTATGCCGGAGCGACATACCGGGCGACACCGGATAGCGGTTTTGAGTAAGAGCGTGTATTGCCGGATTGCTGTAGGCAACGCTGAAGTCGATCACCTGGCTGGCATCGTCACGTACCGCCCGGAAATAGATAACGCCTTCTGTTCTCGAATCGAAAAGAGACGTGAGGGTTGGTAGTAAAAGATCAGTAGGAGTCATCGTTGAGTAAGAGCATCGTTACATAGGAAACCCAAATTCGATAGGTTCGGCCAGATTACTCCGTAAATAATCTCAATTCGATTGTGTGATCAGCCTGAAAATAGACAACAGTTGGCCTGAAACGGCGTTTTGAAGGGCTGGTAAAGCGTTTTTGCCGACTAAAATGAGAAGGGTACGGTACGGTGTTACAGGAAATAGCGAACCTGTCGGATGGCTTTATGCGCTATTTAAGGACGATGGCAGCTACCCTGCCCGAAGAGCAGTTTGCGGAAATCGGTTCGCGGTGCGATCCCGGTAAAACGGGGACAATTGTGAGGGTATTCGGAAAGCGTTTTTCCGGGTAATCATTGAGGCTACGGCTGTGGGATGAATGCACTTGGGGCAGTCGCTCGAACGCTATGAGAGGATCCGGGAATCTGATGTAAATACTTTTTGACGGATAAGCCGGTGCTTATCATCAGGTACCCGAAGAGGACGGTACTACTTAAGAAGGTTATATACGCTAATAACTCACCGGGGAACCGGGTGCACAACTACGCGTAACTATACTGTTCCGGCGTTTCCAAAGAGTGGCCAAACCACGTTCTGAACGACGTTAGCGCTAAGTTGATGGATAACCGCTGCGTTTTGGCGATGTAAAGTACCGTTTCAACGATCATGTACGCATCGGCGCGGGTGTAAAACCGTTTCCACACAAAATAGGCATCTTCGTACTCAAAATCATTGGTAGCGGCTAAATGAACCAGCAATTCTACATTCGTAGGTAACAGGTGTTTCATGAGGAAGTTGTGGCACATAATGTTACGCGCTGCGTGTTAGAAAGTTCAATAATCAGGCCAATGGTAATTTGTTAGACATTAAAAAATAAATACTGGCTACTGTAGATTTGTTTCGGTTGCCAAAAAATTAATAAAGTAAATATAATCCCGAAAAAGCTGTATTTTCGGATTCGACCTTACAATCGACAAAAACCGGGCCAATGAGAGCATTTCTATAAAAAGTAATCAAGAATAATTGCAGCGGTGTTTGCTCTCCGTTGTACGTAGCTCATCCTAAAAGGAGTAAAATTCGTTTCAACTGCCCAAAACGATAACGCCCCGGTAGTGGCCGGGGCGTTATAAGGGCAAAGTAATACGTTAAAAAGTGCTCAGAGGTAATCGATAAGGCGTCGGCCCACGAAGGCATTGGCCATCTCGCGCCGGAGTACAGCCCGTCGGCGACGGGGATGTGTTGACACGTACACGGCCCGTAGTTTCAGCAGAAATCCCATCAACAGGTACAGCAGAAACATAGCCAGCAGAATCACCACCGATTGGGTATTGGTGATATTGTGGTGCAACAGAAAAAATAAAATGGTGTTGACCAGCGATGTGCCGCAGAGAACGGTAGTACTGGCTGCATGCGACAGGCCGTTATCCAGCAGGATGTGGTGCATGTGGTTGCTGTCGGCGGAGAAAGGCGACCGACCCGCCAGAATCCTGACCAGAAATACCCGTAGTGTATCGAAAATAGGCACGATCAAAATAACAATGGCAATGATAGGGGCGTTGAAAAAGGCTGTCGGCTCAAAACGGTACGTAGCGTTCAGGCTCACAAATCGGACTGCAAAAAAGGCAAGCATAAAGCCCAGGATCAGTGAACCGGTGTTGCCCATGAAAATTTTACTCGTTTTGGAGAAGTTAAACCGCAGGAAACCAACCAGCGCACCCGCTAAGGTAAAGGCAAGGCAGGCCATGTCGAAGTGGCCGGCCAGCAAAAACCAGCCGCCAAATGTAATACTGGCGATGGTAGAAATGCCGCCCGCCAAGCCGTCGATACCGTCGATCAGGTTAATGGCATTGGTTAACGTAATAAAAATAAAACAGGTGAGAAGGATACTCACAACCTGCTCGATATGGTGAAAACCCATGATACCGTAGAGGTAATCGATTTTAAGGTCACCGAAAAAAATGAGAATCAGGGCGGGCATTACCTGGAAGAATATCTTTTTATTGGGGTCGATGCCGACTAAATCGTCCTTGATACCGACGAAAAAGAGGATTGTCATGCCAACAAACGCCAGGTTAGTCCGATATACGTCGATCTGGTCCAGACTGGGCCAGAGGAAGTAACTGATGAGCATGGCCGCAAAGATGGGGATGCCGCCAAAGGTGGGCGTTGGGGTGGTATGTGCCCGGCGCGCGCCCGGCTTTTCCATGAGCGATTTCAGTTCAGAAATCTTGATCACCACCGGAATCGAAATAATAGCAACGAAGCAGGCAACCAGAAACGAAAGAATGCACTGGTATAGCCCAAGGTTGAATAGCTCATCGTGGAGCTTGCTCTGAATGTAGGCAATCAGTAAATCCAGGTTCATAGTGCAGTGGTTAATAAGTTGATGAGTAGGAGGGTAGGATTTATTGAATAGCGGAAAAGTACACTTTTTTCGGATACACGGATGAAAAACTGAGCCTGTGCCCCGCCAATGAGGGAACGGTCAATCTGGGGGTGGTTTACGCACAAATTGACCCAGTTTACGCAACGGTTTCAGCCATAGAGTGAAAAAATAGGGTTTGATGCCATTCATACGCCAGGCTTCACTATCCTCCCGGTTGGCCCGTACTCGGTGCCCAAGTGTCTGATTACTGATACCACCAACGCGCATCAGCACGGTCAATTCATTCAGGTAACTTAGGGTAATGCCGTGCCGATGAATAAAACGGAGCATTAGTTCGTAATCAGCCGCACTGCGCAGCGTTGTCACAAACAGGCCATATTGTTGATACACCCTCCGGCGAACGAACAGCGTTGGATGCGCCGGCATCCAGCCCCACAAAAAATGCCCTGCCTCGTATATACCACCTGCCCAGTAACGCAGCACACGTTTAGTATCTGACCGGTCTACATAGGCCAGGTCACTATAGACAGCATCAGTACTCGTTTGGTTTAATTTGGCCACTATATGACTAACCACATTTTCGTGGCAGTACAGGTCATCTGCGTTCAACAGGCCAATTACATCGCCGGTAGCCAACCGGATTCCCTTGTTCATGGCGTCGTAGATACCCTGGTCTGGCTCCGAAACAAAGTGGGCAATTTTCGCGCCATACGAACGCACAATGTCAGCCGTACCATCCGTTGATCCACCGTCGATCACAATGTATTCGAGGTGAGGATAAGTCTGGTTTAGTACCGAGTCGATACAATCGCGAATGGTTTCAGCCCCGTTGTAGACGACGGTAATAATGGAAACATTCATGCGGTCAGGTTGCGCGGGCGCACGGCTACGGCCGGGTTGCCCTGATAAATAGTATAGGGTTCCAGTGAACGGGTAGCCACGGAACCGGCTCCCAGCACGGCGTGGGAATGGACCGTTACACCCGGACAAACGAGCGATTTGGCACCAACCCAGGCTCCGTTTTCGAGCGTGATGGGCCGGGTAATCAGATCAAAGGTCGAGTGCTGGTAATCGTGGTTGCCCGTCAACAGCATGGCTCCCTGTGACAGGCAACTGTGCGACCCGATCTGTACCAGCGACAGGTTATCGATCCACACCTGTTCCCCTATCCAGACGTAGTCAGCTACGGAAAGTAACCACGGGTATTTTATGTTTACGGCGGGTTTAATCATAACCCCCTGACCAATCCGGGCACCAAACCACCGGAGTACCCACACTTTTAGCCCCACTGGTAAAGGTAGATAGGTGTTGATCAGCAGCGGGTTAATCAAAAGCCAGAGTGTAATCTTCCAGCGCGGTCCCGGCTGGTACCAGTTGTTGCTGAAACGTGACAGGTCGGTTTCAGCGGTTACGTTCGTGGCTGGGGCGGAGGTCTTTGCCATATTCGGTTTTGAAATAGTCGATAATTGCCTGCCGGTCGGTGCCGGCACGGTGGTAGACTTCCATTACTTTGGCGTCTACCAGAAACCGGTACCAGAGAGCCTGCAAAAAGTGCCAGACGAACCCCGATCGACCGTCCAGAAAGCCCAGCCGGACGACGTAACGGTACAGGAAATACAGGACCGGCCGGGTAAATAGGGGCAAGGCGGCATAGCGTTCCTTGAGGTAGCGTTTGCGCTGTTCCTGCGACCCGAACAGCCGGGGCTGTACTTTCTCATCGGCATCGAAGTGGTAGCGGTAGTTCAGCAGATTAATGACTTCCAGAATTGAGTAATGGTTGTGTTTCTGGGTCCACCAGGTCAGGTTGTTCAGGTTGTGGTCGACCAGATCGTGTTCAAATTCAATGGATTGACCTTTAGTGAGCTTGATGTGTTCGTCATGCCATACTTCTTCGCAAAGGCCGTCGCCCCACCGCCAGAGCCGCAGCAGCCAGATGGGGTAATACGTGCCGTGCCGAATCCAGCGGTCCATAAACATCACCCGGCGTTTCACATAAACACCCCCGACTTCCGGCGATAGTGTAGCCATCCGGGTGTTGATTTCGGCCGCCAGTTCGGGCAGTACATACTCGTCGGCATCCATGCGCATGACCCAATCCGTGGGGAAAGGGTTGTGCTGAATGCCAAAATTAAACTGAGTCGCGTAATTGACCCAGGCGTTTTGAACCACCTCGGCTCCCCAGGTCCGTGCCATCTCAACGGTGCGGTCGGTAGAAAATGAATCAACGATAAAGACTCTATCGGTAAAGGGCCGCAGGCTGTCCAAACAGCGGAGGAGGTGTTTTTCCTCGTTGAAGGTCAGAATAATGACAGACAGATCGCTCATGACGTATGTATGGGTAAACGTCTCTTTACGAATAAAAGAGCCATCTGGTTTAGTAAGGTCGTTGACTATTGTTTTTGCACCCTTCATTTTTGGTATTCATGAAGTCTCTTTGGTACGAATAATCTTGCTGTATTCGGCCAGCAGGCGCTCCGCAACGATGTCGATATCATATTCTTCCTGTACCAGCCGCCGGGCGTTTGCAGCCAGTTGCTGCCGCAATTTAGTGTTTTGAAGCAGCGTTGTTAATCCCTGCTGAATGCTGTCGACCGTCAGCCTGACCGTAAGAGCGGCCTGTCGTTGCTGGAGTACGTCGCCAAATCCAACCCGGTCAGATACCAAGGCTGCCGTGCCGGCAGCCATCGCTTCGAGTACGGCTATGGACAATCCTTCCGAGTAGGAGGGTAGCACAAACGCATCCGCATCCGCAAGGGCCGCCCCTTTGGTATCGCCCGTGATCATCCCAATCAGCCGAACCGAATCGCCAAGGCTATGTTCTGCCACGAAGGCGCGAACCTCGGCCTCGTAGCCATCATCCGGTCCGGCAATGATCAAAACGGCATCCGCGTTTTGATCACAGTATTGCTTAAAGGCGGGCAGCAACAAATCAAGCCCCTTCTTTCGATTCAGCCGACTCAGAAAAAGTACCAGTTTTTTTTCGTCGGGTACCGAAAAGGCCCGCCGAAAGGTGCCCGACGGGGGTAAATGAGCAAACTCACTCACGCGAACGCCGTTGGGGATCAGTACCACGCGGGGGTGATAGTAACCGAGGTGTCGCAGCAGATCATCTTTCTCGTCCGGGCTGATGAGATGAATCAGGTCGGCCCGGCGCAGGTATCGTTTCTGAAACAGCGACGACACAAGCCATTTCTTCCAATAGCCCTGCCGCAACGCCCAGCGGTCGAGCAGTCCATGAATGGTGACGACTTTAGCGACGTTTCGGTCCAGAAAGAAGGGGGCAAGGGCACCATAATGCCAAAGTCCATGACAATGAATGATGTCGAACTGGCCAATGTGGTTCTTCATGTAGCGGTGCAGGTCAACGGAGAACTCCCGGAAAAAGCGGCTTATCGGTTCGGTCCTTGGGAAGGTGATGACCTCTGCGCCAACTGGAGCGGGATACACTTCTTCCCCTGGCGATAGTGGACTGGCAATGGTTACGGTATGGCCGTGCCGGAGAGCCACCTCCGCATGATCGTAGATAACCTTGGGCGGTCCACCGATGGACCACGAATAAGCACATATATGAAGTATTCGCATGGCAACGGCTACACTTAAAACTTTCCCTGTTGTCAGTCTGTAAATCGGCTGATTTATTCGGCTGACTACTTTATCCGGCCATCAGCCGGTTTTTCCGGTCTGTAACATCAGCTACCTGCGGTAGTTGACCGAACGGGTCGGGCGGACCAGTTAGTGCGAATAAAGGTCTGGGCGGGACGTTCGATGAGATGATGGCAAAGAATGGTGATCCCGAATAAAGCGCCGAACGTGAACAGGTCGCGTTGCAGGGTGTCACCGAGGTGCAAAACATCCACTTTTTTAAGCAGTCTGATTACCGGCATCTGTAAAATATACAGCCCGTAGCTGATTTCTCCCAGGTAGATCAGTGGCCGCCACGAAAAAAAACGGGTCAGCCATGTACCGGTTTGCAGTCCCAACCCAACAATAAACAGGCTGAAAACCGGAACCAGCAGCCCGCCCTGCGCGTAAGTCATAAGAGGCTCCTGCGACACGGTACCAACTAAGCCCGCTACGCCCAGTAGTAGCAGTAGCCAGGATAGTTGATTGCGCCTGCGGGCGGGTGGTTGCTGCCGAACGTAGCGCCAAAAAAGCAAGCCGACCAGGCATCCGTTCAGAAACGTAGCCAGATGAATCCAAGGTGAGTAATTGATCAGACTATGGTATTCATCGGATGATAAACCGGCGGGGACCGGGTGATTAACTAACCCGTAAAACAAACTGAGTCCTCCCACCCAGCTACTAACCAACAGGATTAGTACTGTTCGATTACGAAGTCTGGATAAAACTGGGAAACAGAGCGGGAAGAGGGCATAGAAAAACACCTCGACGGATAACGACCAGCCCGGTCCGTTCAGGGTGGAAGCCAGCCCGGGAAACCAGGCCTGGACCAGGGTAATACTGGCTAAAAGCTGAACTGGGGTCACGGGAGTGGTATAGAACAGGATCTGAACCAGCACTGTCATAAGTAACGCAAACGCATAGAGTGGATAAATGCGTGCCAGGCGGGCTATCCAGAACTGCCGTCGGTCCAGTGCACCGGTGCGCTCCAGAACGGACTGGTAGGTAATCGTCAGAATGAACCCCGACAACAGAAAAAAATAAACAACCGCCACAAAGCCATACTGGGCTATATAGAGACCCGGATAAACCGTAAATGGGTAGGAACCCCGGCCACCGTGGAAAATCAGAACAATGAACGCAGCAACGAATCGGGTAACGGTAAGCTGAGGTATCTGCATAGACGGGTTGAAGTCAACTTGAAATTGAACCGGGCAAATTAACGGATGGGTTGAGCGGCCTAAACATATCTACTGCAAAGGTACTTCCCTGCGGCTGAATGCAGAGAGCATCGTCCATTCTTTTCAGGAACCGTACGCACAGCCGCTGCCGATAAGCGTTTACCCGGGAGCGGCATTTTTCTGCCAACGGATTGGTGCTGATAGCGTTACGCGGGCAAATCATTGGTCTGAGTAAAGCCTGTCAGCATTTCGCGGGCAACAATCGCGGGGCTGTAGGCGGCAATTCGGCGGGCTGAGGCCGCCCCCATCTGCGCCAGTTCATCGGGAGAACGCACCATAAGTGCTGTCAGGGCTTCGACCAGTTGATCGGGTTTGTACGGATCAAAAAGGAAGCCATTAAAACCTGGCTCGACCAGATCGGGCGCACAGCCGCAACGGTCTGATACAACGACCGGCAGACCGCACGCCATTGCTTCGTTAACGACTAAACCCCACGGTTCCGAAAAACTCGGCAGCACCAGTGCATCACTCAGGGCGAGGTAATCGGGAATTTGCCACCACGCCTGTCCGCTGATAAACCGGATGGCCGGTTCGGGGTATGCCAGTTGTTCCAATGCCTCTTTATCCTCACCATCGCCAACCAGCAGCAGCCCCCAGTTGGTGGCCTGAACGACCGTTGTTTTAACCGTATGGAAAGCGTTGATGAGTGATGTTATATTTTTAAGTCCGTCGATCAGCCGACCAACATAAATCAAATTCCGGGGAGGTAATCCCAGGGCGGTCAGTCGTCCGGCGCGGTCTGGCAGTGCCCATTCATAGGTCCGGCGCAGGGTGTCATTATCGACAGCGTTACGCCGGAGCAGAATTTGATCGGGGCCAACACCCAGCCGGAGCATATAGTTTGCCGCTTCCGTACCATAACAGAAAAAGCCATCTGCCAGACCGACAATCCAGCGTTTAAGGACTTCCCGCCAGCCCTGTCGCTGGTGGTCGGCCTCGGTAGAGTCGATAGACATAATGACTCGGATACGGCGCAGTTTGCAGTATACCATCAGCAGCACAATAGCGGGGTCATAATAACCGGGAGTATTGATGACATCAGGCCTAAACCGACGGACTACCGTAAACAGCGCACGAATACGGTCTTTAAGTGTAAAATCCTCCAGCGCACCTGGGTGAAGTACTTCATGGGGATACTGATGCAGACTGGGGTCGGGGGTGCCCATTCCCAGCCGTGATCGTTCGGAATGGGCTAAATGAACAACCAGCAACTCGATGGGTAAGCCCTGCCGGTTTATCTGTTGCTGCAGTTCGGAGTGAATCGTGGCTTTATAGTGCGTCCAGTAGGCATTGTGGATGATAAGGATCTTCATGCTGGCATTTATTTTGTTACCCGACCGGACCTGGTTACCCATTGACCGATATACAGGGCAATACGACTACTGACCGGATAGCTTAGACGCGGTGGAATTAGCCGGATTGTGTCAGCAACAAACGCTGACTGCGGATCAACGGCCATTAGACATTGGGTGATAGCAGCCTCGGAGGCAAGTACTTCTCAACACCCAGAAACCGAATCATGAGGGCAAACGGATGCCAGAAGGAAGTATCATACGGTCGACCACCGGTTAACACTAACACGAAGATATACAGGTAAAAATAGGCCAGAAACGTTGAGAACGGATGGGGATTGACGCGCATGGCGTAAAAGGCGTGATACAAAACAACGAGGTTGAAACCACCGAAGAAGAAAAAGCCTATGATGCCGTGATTGATGAGTGACTCCACCAGCGGAATATCCAGGTACATAAATTTATATCCCTCACCAAGAAACAGCGTGTGTAAATGACCAACGATCACGTTCATCAGAAATGTAGCACTTGTGCTCCGGTTAGCCGCCGAATCGTCAAGGACCACCGTCTGGTTGTTTACTTTCATGCCCAGCAGGGCATAAACATTTTCGAGGTTCTTCTCCACAAAGCCGAACACATACCCGTACAGAAGATAGTAGATATCGGAGTACCGCCGGAAGAAAAAGCTGATAGCAAAAAACACCAAGGCAATGGCAATAAGCGTAGAGGGTCGGGTGATTGCCCGGCCCACACTGCGAATCCGGTCAGCCCGGACATTGAAAAGCAGAAAAACCACGATGATTAAAATCAGGGCCACAATGCTGGAGCGCGTTTGGGTCAGCACCAGCACCGCCAGCGCAACGGCCGCGTTTATGACGCACAATATGCGGACTATGATATTGGTTTTACCCCGCAAAGCCCAGATCAGCGAAGCAAGGATGCTGATAATCGAATTTCTGGCAAACACGTGGGGGTTGCCACTACGCTCTTCGGCCGTTTCTCCCCCGTAGGTGATGGCCGCCCGCTGCCCGATTGCCCAGAAGGGGTCTTTGATGAGCGCGTAAATAAGCACGAGGCTGGAAATGAAGGTGAAGACAATAATTACCGGCACAATGTCTTTCAGAATGTCATTGGGAATATTGATGAGCAGAAACAGAAAGATCAGAATAAAGGCGTAGTAAAGCAGGTCGGTAACGATGCCTGCATAGCCAACGCTGGTGTAAAAAAACATGTACACCGTTGTAACCGCCAAAAACCCCATGCATAGCCAGAAGAGCGTGTAGTTGGGTTTGTACAGCCGTCGGAACAGCGAAAAAGGCACCATCAGCACGAAACCGCCGATCAAAAATATGGCCGTGAATACGGTGCTGCCCGGTGCCAGTTTCAGGGTTTCTTTCAGGAAAAAAATGATCGGGTAGCCATCCACAACCATGCAGATGCCAAAGGCCATGCGGATGAAGTCTAACCGTCTCAGAAGTTTCAGAAACTGTATCATGGTGGTCGCTCAGGTCGTTTTTGGTTTGTTCCGCAGGCCCAGCCGGTGCAGCATATAGCGTAGTTCGCCCCGTCCCGCAAAATAAAGTAGTTTTCGTACGCGGCAATAGCGGTGCCAGAAGCGCTGCCCCAGCACCGATTTCATCCAGACGGGTTGCTTCTGGCCCTGCCGCTCGTGGTCCGGTAAAAATTTAGCCCGTATCTGCGCGTGTTCAGCCATGCCTACGTGCGACATAACGGATGTTTTGGCATCGGGCTGGAGTCGAAAGCCTCCCCAGAACCCGTCGACGTAACGAAATCGCACGCCCGGCTGTACACTTAGCCGGGTAATGATTTCGTAGTCGATGGCGAAGCGCAGGGTTTCGTCCAGCAGGCCAAATTGTTCGAGTCGTTCGCGCCGGATAAACAACGACTGGTTGAAGACCTGCATGCCCTCGTGGAGCTGGCATTCGACGCAGAATGGTGGTAGGCGCAACTCTTCGGTAATAACGTCCTGCCCGTCAATGATATACATATCGCCAAACAGTACGTCGGCTTTCGGGTCCTGCCGAATGGCTTCGCCTGCCTTCGCCAACGCGCCGGGCGCAAAAATGTCATCGGAGTTCTGAAACGCCACAAAGTCGCCCGTTGCCCGTCGGAAACCCTTGTTGATGGCGTCGGTTTGTCCCCGATCTTTTTCGCTGACCCAGCCGGCTAAATACGGCGCGTATTTTTCAATAATAGCCACGCTGCCGTCCGTCGACCCGCCATCAATCACGAAATACTCTAAATTCGGGTACTGCTGGTTCAGCACGCTCAGAATGGTCCGTTCCAGATAGGCCGCCTGATTGTATGAGGGAGTGACAACGGTCAGCTTTGGCCAGGCCGTTTGGTCGGCAAAAGCCGTTGCACCGGCAAAGGGTTGCGTAACGAATGAACGGAGGGTATGGGTGGCTATAAGGGGCACGGTGGTCAGATCAGGGGGTGGTAAACATCAAACGTTTGTTGAGCCGTTTGGGCGGGCGAGAACAGCGATAACCGCCCGTTGCCGCGCTGCCGGAGTTCGTAGCGCAGGCTGTCGCTCAGTACGGCTCGTTCGACGGTATCAGCTATGGACTCGTCGTTCTCGGAGTCAAAATACACAGCGGCATCGCCTGCTACTTCGGGAAACGAGGAGCGAACGTCATGAAACGTGATGACAACCGGTTTTTTGCCGACATAAGGCAGAATATAACGGTGGTAGTAGTTAGGGTGAAACACATCGAACTGCCCCGTCCGCAACCGGCTGATGCTGTGCAGGCGGTTCAACACCGAAGCGACCTGATTGGCTTGGATGGAGTTGGCGAACGACCGAAAACGGAGGTGTAGACCCAGGAGCCGATCAACCGCTGAGGCTTCGTCCAGACACTCGTTGTTGGATAAAAGCAGGGCCAGTGCAAACGTGATACCGGAGCAATGAGCGAACGAACGCATCAGTTCGTAAAAATACGGGCTTACCCTTCCGTAGGCTGCTCCCGTAAATAACTGATGATCGTATAGCACCTTCATGTAAACGAATAGAACTTGGACTTTTCGTAGAAAAACGCCCGCAAATTACCCCATTTTACGGACTTCTTCAACTAAACGGCTATACGTCCTGCGTGAGTTATTCAATGGAATACCGGCAGCGGAGCCTGGTCGATGAAGCGCGTGAGCCGCCGGGCGGCCGTCGCTGCCACTTTTCGCCAGCCGCGCAGGATCACCGGCTCAGGACGTAACCCGAATGATGGACGAATGCTGGCCAAACCGTCCTGCTCATGCGTCAACCGTACGGTGCGATAGGCCGTCAGCAGTTGCCGGACATCGGGCCGGTTGGTCAGCCGCAGCCGGGTTTGCTCTCGAAACAACCCCGCGTCTGGATTACTTAACCCGCGGAAATTAGCCCACAACAAAGGCAATCCGTTGGCCAGCCAGCCAGCCGGGGTTTGGGTAAGCCGACGTTCGGGCAGGTTCCACAAGGCAAGTTGCCAGCCGGGATCTTTTATGACCCGAACGCCCTCGAAAAAGGTTAGCCAGTGCATCAGCCAAAGTTGATCTAAACATAGTCCGGCGCAGGGGTCGATAAACGCCCGTTCACGAACGCGGTCTTGCCACCAGGCCAGCAGGCGGTCGGTTTCGGCACCGCGCCGGAAGGCCAGAAAACCGGCACTGTACAAGCCCACGTTTTGCAGGGCTTTTTCGTCGGGCCAGTGTCCGTCGTTGGGCGGGCGGGTGATGTGGGGGGTAAGTAGTACAGTAGCCGTTTGTAACCGGTCCAGAACGGGGGTTAGCGGCTGATAAATAAAGGTTTCGGGATCGGCGTAGAGCAGGTGCGGTTCGTCCGTAAAACGATCCAGAGCTGCCCGTACAAAAACAGGTTTAGTAGCCGCCGTAAATTCGGTAGGGGTGTAGCGGGACGATAACGTGGGTACATCGCTAACACAATCGGTTGCCGTCAGCAGGGGGTAAGGACACCGAAACTCCGCCGGGAGCCGGGCTGGGTCGTCGGCCAGGCCGATTACGAATACCTGACCGGGGTGATGCTGCCCGAAACTGGCCCCCAACGTCAGGGCATCGGGCAGTTGGGCAATCGTACAAACAGTTAGTAACACAGGTGTAAAGCTACAGGATTCCACTAAATCGACCAGCGTAGTCAGGTGAAGTTGCCTTGTTGTGAGGCCGCCTGAAAAGACCAGAATTACACACCATTGGATGATTCAAGGGTTGCAATGAGCCGGTTGAACGGTTCTTTGAGCACTTTGCGGACGCGCACATACCGGGGTACAACCGGGGGCTTGATGTACGCGCAGGGGTATTGCCGGTAGGTTTCGTTGCCGTTGTCGAGCAGCCGTTGCCGGTATAGGTCGAACAGTGGCCAGGCATCCGGGCGATCCTGAAACGTGTAGCGGGTCTGGTATTTCGACACCTGCGCGGGTTTGTCGACCCCGTAGCCGCTGTAGTGGAAAAACTGTAATTCGTCGGTGCCGTTAACCAACCAGGTACCATCATCCCGCTGACTGAAAAACCGCTCGTGCAGGTTCCAGTACGCCACGTTGTAGCCGACATGTTTCTCAATGAGAACGTTTTCGACGTAAATCGGCGCGTAGTTCACCCAGAACTGATCTACGAATAAACCGGCGCAAAGGTCATTCCGGCACTCGTCCACTAAGCGACCTTTCCACCAGCGTACAAACTGCCGGGCATCGTTGTCGTGGCGCAGGCCAATGAAACCAAGGTTGAAAATGCCGGTGTTCAGGTGGGTCTGGTCATTGGGCAGCAGCCAGTCGGGATTGGGCGAACAGCAATGGGGCGTCAGCACGAGGCTATGCGTTCGCAGCGATTCGCTCAACCGGGTCAGCGGCTGAAAAACGATAATATCCGGGTCGAAATAGATAACCGCGTCGAGGTCGGGTTGGGTCTCGTAGAAATAGTCGATAAAAAAGGGCTTCACGGCGGTGTTCAACTCCGTGATGTCGTAGCGGGCGCACATCCTGGCAAAGTCGGGAATGCCGATTTTATCCACTTCCAGCATGGGATAGGCCGGGTAGAGCGACTGTGGCAGGGCGCGTTCGCCATCAAGCCGGTCGACCAATCCGATAACGAACTGCCAGTCGGGATTTGTTTGCCGGAGCGAGTCGCCGAGGGTCCGCGCCTGCGCCAGATAATTGACCGAACAAATGGTAAACGCGAGGGGCATTATTTAGCGGTTTGTTGTTGGTAGTTTGTGGTTACCTGCCGGAAAACCATAATCCACCAACTATTTAAAATGGCGTTTCAGGTTGTTAATGGGTTTCTCGAACAGGTACCACGACAGCGACGCCACACCCAGTAGCAGTACCGCACTGACCAGGCGATGGGTGTTTTCGCTGATAGCGGGCATCGTCCGGAAATGGTTTAGCACCCGAAAAACGAACGGCGTCAGAAAGGAGGGCACCAGCATGTGAAAAACGTAAATGCCGTAGCTGATGCGTCCCACAAACTGTAGTGCCCGATTATTGAATACCCCGCCCGCAATGCCCGTCATCCCCACGGTAGCCTGTACGACCAGATACAGAGACAGTACCGAGATGACGAATCGCTGAAACAGTACCACCAGCAAATGATCGCCGGGTAACAGCAACAATCCAATGAAGGCGGCCAGCGCAACCAGAGCGGCAACAGGCATTCGCTGCCTGAATAGACTGATCCGGTGTGGCTGTTCCACCAGCAGATACGCCCAGACGGCCCCTAAGCCAAAGGCATCTACGTTGGCGGGCATGAGTACCCCGTCCAGATCACCGCGTACGTAGCCGTAGCCGCGAAACAGGATTCCGGTCAGTACCAAACCTACAATGGCCCAGTGAAATCCGCGTTTCGGTACCAGAAATACGACCCACGGCCAGAGCAGGTACAGTTGTTCTTCTACCCCCAGTGTCCAGAAGGGTGAGAGAATGTCGCCCCAGTTGCCGGTTTGGTGCAGCAGAATATTCGAGCCGTACAGGTAATAGTACAGGGGATGCTGCCGAATGTCGGAAACCTGCGGCACGAACAGGTAAACGGCCGTAATGGCGAGGTAATAGAGCGGAAAAATCCGCAGGGCACGGCGGATAAAAAAGTTGCGGTAGGTAGTGCCCAGCGAACCATCCGTTTGCAGTTGGTTGCGGCTGTTCAGCAGAATCCGGGTGATGAGAAAGCCGCTGATGACAAAGAAAATCATGACCCCAATGGTACCATTCGGCAGGCGGTTAATGCCCGTGCCGGTTGGATACCAGTGATAAATCACCACTAACGCCACCGCCAGCGACCTCAGCGAGTCTAACTGCGGCAGGTGCCCGGAACCCAGCTTTTTCGTGCGGGGTGGATTACTGGCCGGGGGCGATTGCGTGGGCGTCATGCGTGGGTCAGGTGGGCGATCAGGTTTAGAAACAGGCTCAGGCTTTGCGTTGGGTCGTGGCGTTCGTTGATTTTTTCCGTCAGTCGCTGGCCCAGTAACCGGCACAGGGCCGAATCGGTTGCCAACTGACTAATCCGGTCGCTCATTGCCCCCAGGTCTAAGTAAGGCACCACGAAGCCACCATCCGTTTCGACTAATTCACCCGCGCCACCCGCCTGATCGAAACAGACAACGGGTACCCCCGCCAGTCCCGCTTCGATCACCACCAGCGGGTAGGGATCTTCGCGGGAGCAAAGGACAAAGATACTGAATCGGGAAACATACCGCAGTACGTCGGGCGTTGGGGCCACTAAACGCACCCGGTCAGCCAGTCCTGCTTTCGTAATATCGAGTTGTAAATCGGCTTGCAACGAACCGGCGGGCATACCCACCCAGACAAAATAAATAACCTCGTTGGGTAGCTGGCTCTTTACCAGGCGGGCGAGAGCTACGAATAAATCCGGCCCTTTTCGCCATTCGGCATTGCCACATCCCCCCACAATCACGGCACCGGCTGGTAGGCCAAGGTCGGGCATGGGGTTGGCAAGGAGCCGGGCCTGCTCCATCCGGTTCCGGACGGCGGGCAGGTCGATGAGGGTGAAAATCGAGAGTTTGGCCGGATCAACGCTGTGCTGTTCCCGGTAGTAGCTGGCTGTGGCTTCCGAAACGGCCAGGACGTGCTGTGACCGTTGGAGCAGGTGGGCCAGTTCGTCGGGTTGCGCATACATAGCCACCGCTATCGCCTGCTCGTGCACGAATGTAATGACCGGTACGGACGGGGGCAGGTCGAGCAGGCCAAACCAGTGACTGCCCGATACCGTATTGACCAGCACCAGATCAATCGTGTCTACCTTCAGTTGCTGGCTCAAATCGGCGCGTCGCTGATCTTCGGTTTTCTTAGCCAGCGATGCGTACAGGCCCAGTTTGCCCAGCACTTTATCGCCCAGCGGCCCCAGCACCCCGTTGTCCGCATCGGGCCAGAGCGTGACTGAATCGGCCGTCTGCCGGTACTCGTCGAGCAGCGGCCCGCCCGCGCCGAGCAGCAGGTGCAGCGTCAGGCCACGGGCCTTCAGCAACTGCATGAGTTGCAGCAACACGAGTTGGGCACCGGCCCGGTTGGCATCGTGGCCAATGAGGAGAAGGGTCAAAGGGGAGTACAGTTTGCCGTTTGCCGTTTGCCGTTTGTTCCAGCTCCGGCATAAGGACGGAAGGACAAACTACGCATCACAAACCAATGTCAATATACTTCGTGGCTGAGTTTGCCGGGCAATTTTTTGGCGGGATTACCGATGTAGACGCCCCATTCTTCCGTGTTTTTGTAGATCGCCGTGGCCATACCGACCAGCGTTCCTTTGGCCACATGCGTGTAGTCGCGGATGGTGGCGTTTACCCCGAAAAAACAGTGTGATTCGACCACGCAATGCCCCGACAGGACTACTTGGGAGGTGAAGAAAACGTGGTCGTCGATGCGGCCGTGGTGCCCAATGTGGTTGCCACTCCAGAGGACTACATTGTTGCCAATCGTGGTGAAGGGCTGGATGGTATTATCTTCCAGGATAAAGCAGTTCTCGCCGATGGTGTTGCCGAACAGCGTTGCTTTGGAACTGATGTACGAGATAAATTCGTAGCCTTTCGCTTTCACCTGTTGATAGATGGCTTCGCGGTTCTGGTTCATCCGCCGACCCGTCATGGGCGCGAAAAATTTGTAAGAAGCGGGCGGAAACAGCGTCTCCACGTCTTCAAAAGCCACGATCGGCAATCCCTTGAACAGCGGTTCCTGAATGTATTCCCGGTTTACGGCAAACGCGACGACTTCGTGTTCTGAGTCGTTGGTCAGGTAGAAGTGGGCCAGTTCGGCCGTGTCCAGCACCCCAAAAATAATAACGTTTGCCATGGTTAATGGGTGAATGAGTAGTTGAGTGAATGAGTGAATGGTACGAAGCGAAGCTGTTTGCTCATCCACTCATTCGCCCAATATTAAACCAGTTCAAAATCAGTGAGCATCTGCCGGATTTGAGCCGGGTCGGTGTTCATTAATACATCCAGCACGGACAGCCACGGCACAAAGCTGTTCTCGCCCGTGCGCATCAATTGCGGATAAGGCGTTGCGCGGGACTGCATGAAAAATAACTCGATGCCCTCCTGCGCAAAGCGGGGTTTGCTGTACAGTTCCTGTCCGCCAATGGGGTTAATGTACCGCGTGGCTTTTTCCCGGTGGCAGATGTCTACAATCCGTTCCTGCGCTTTCAGGTGTTCGTTACCGTACGCCGTCGAGGTAGGCACTAGTTCCGTCGTGATGCCGAGGTATGGATTCAGCACCGTGAAACTGTACCGGATAAATTCGGCAATGGTGTCGGGGGCGAAGTTCACCATTTTTTCGGTCAGGGGAAAAACCGTTGCGTAAAAGGGGGCCTTGCGGTAACTCTGCTCAACCGTCCGCAGTAGCTTACTCCGCCATTTGGCATCGTCGCCGAAGCCAATTTCGTTGATGCGTTTGTTCTGACTGGCGTCTTTCAGGGGAATGGTGAACATGTATTCCTGCCCGTTCACTAACAGCCGGTTGCGGTTGATCCAGCCCCGGTTAATGAAGGCAACGTCGTCGTAAAGGACAAATTTATCCACCGTATCCATCAACTGCAGGTAGCCGATGTAAGGCAGAAAATACGGTTGCATGATGGCGAGAGTCATGTTATTTCAACTTTCTTAAGTAATAATCTTCCCCTTTCACGATGATGTCTTTCATCGTCGTGTCGGTACCGAGCCGAAGGTCTCCGGGTTGCGGACGGATGACGCTTTTGTCGAAAAACAGGTACTGCGCATCGGCCGGAATGGGTTGTACGCCCCGTTCGAATGGATTGATGGGCAGCAGTTTACGCGAAAGATGGGGTCCGAACAGTGGGTACTCATAATCGTCGTTGATGGTGCCGAGGGCTACCGTGGCCGTGTCCGGCACGAGTTCGTTGAATCGTTTGTAGGGTACGTAAATGTCAGGTCGACCCACGGCCATTTGCTGGTAGCGGTCGCTATTGAACACCGACGGGTGGCCGTTCCAGCCGATGGGTAATGCCCGGATATTCAAAAAAACGCACAATAGGGCCGACAAACAACCCAGGACCGTAACCAGACCTACGTACCCCTTTCGCAAAAACCGGCCCGGCCGACTGATGTCGAGCGCGGGGCTGGTAAACAGCAGGGCCAGAAACGGAATGCCAAACAAGCCGGTTTCGATGAAATAACGCCCTTTGAAAGGGTCATACGGCGCCGAGTAGGAGAGGGCCGCGAAATGCAGCAGCAGGGCGATACCCAGAAACTGATGGGCGCGGGATCGGACAATGGTGAGCATCACCAGCACCAGCAGCGGAAATACCAGCCCGAAGCCAAACACCCCCCAGTACGGATTGGCATTATAAAAGACGAAGCGCCGGTCGAACGTAAACGGCTGAATCGAAAAATCGGTCACCTCATCTAAACGCAGGTTCAGCCGGTTTTCGAGCCAGACGGCGGGTTCGCGCATGGTGTGGTTGATGGCCGCACCCGCCGGTATGTTGCGGATACCGTCGAGGTTGAAATGATCGTAGGCGTAACGGGCCACATTGCGGGTACCCTGAATGAGCAGGTTCTTCGGCGATCCCGCCCGCTCAACCGACTGATGCCGCAGGGCCGTTGGCGGACCAATGGGGTGTTTATAAATCTCAATATTTTTCAAATAGCCCGTTGGGAGCATCCACAGGCAGACCGCTACGGCAATGGCCGCGCCGAGCCGCCACGTCCGGCCCCAAGTTACGCGGATGTTTTCGGACCAGAACACGGTGTAAATCATTACCACGAAAACCGAAGGCAACAACAGCGCAAAGGTGATTTTATGGCCAAAAGCAATGCCAAACGCCATCCCCGCCAGATACAGGTACCGACTGTCGCGCGGGTCGACATTTTCGACAGTTTGCGGTCGGAAGGCCCGGTAGGTGAAGAGCATGTATAATAACACACTCAGGTAGGCCGTGAGCACAATATCCGTTTCGGTGGTGATGGCCTGCATCAGAAAGTCAGGCAGCAACGCGTAGGCTAAAGCGCAGAATAGACTGGCTTTCAGTGAATTACCAATACGCTGTACTATCCCGAAAACGGCGATAATCGTTGTCCAGTAAGCCAGATGATGAATAAACCGGAACGCACTCTCGAAGCGGTCGGTCAGCAGAAACGAATAAATCTGGAGCGTACAGACACTCTTGGGGTAGGTATCCATGTTCCAGTTCGTGCCGCCGAAATGCCGCATGGTGCCACGCTGCATGTACTGCATCACCCGGTTCAGGTGGCCCGTCATGCTGTCCCATTCGTTGGGTACGGTAAACAGCACCAGCAGCAGGTTCGTGACGGTAATGAGGCTCAGCGTGGCCAGCATCACCGAAAAAAGCGTTTTCGTGTACCCATCCAACTCCCTGAACCACTGCCGGAAACCAACCCACCGGTCCCGAACGAGGAGGCCAATGGCGAATCCGGGTTGGGGCGCGGGTATAAGTTGCCGCAGTATCCACGCCAGGGCCGTAGCCGTAACAAACACCGACCCGCCCCATGCCCAGGCGTGCCCGGTCTGGTAAACGGATGACAGGATAAAACCGGTGAGGATGACGCTGCCCGTTAATAGCAGAAACGATGTCAGCCACCACTCCGTCAGCGACCGTCGGCTGATGCGCGTCGCCAACCGGCCGACGTATACCAGAAAGAGCAGAAAAAGAATTGGATAAAGAAGCGTCATACGGCAGAATACGGGGTACCGGGACCTAAGCCGAAACGTACGGGTGGCTGACGGCTTCGTTTACTAACTCGCTGATGCGCGCTACGTCGGCTTCGGGGAGTCCGGGATACATCGGTAAGCAAAGCGTCCGCAGGGCAGCACTTTCCGACACCGGACACGACTGTACCCCACCGGGGTGTGCGTAGGGCAGGGTATTGAGCGATGGGTAAAAATACCGGCGCGGAAAAATGTCGTCCTGGTTCAGCCGGTCCCGCACCGCAAACAGCATTTCTTCCGATGGCAGCACCACCGGGTAATACGCGTAGTTATAGTCCACGCCGGGGGCGAGGGTCGGGCGGGTTAATTTAGTGATATCGAGCCGGTCGTCGTACCAGCCGAATACCTCTTTAC
>JBBQLG010000092.1:0-25113 GCA_038327655.1 Cytophagales bacterium | reverse complement strand
TTGAGACGGAGTTTGCCATGCTGCTCGGTGCGCAGTACCCGAACGTACTGGCCAGTCTGAAAGCCGGTAAACTCGACGACGAAGCCACGTCGACCATCAAGAAAGTAGCCGCCGACCTCGCCGGTCGTTACGCATAATTTCGGTTTGTAGTTTGTGGTTCGTGGTAAATAACCCGCGAACCACAACCCACAAACCACGAACTGTAAACCGTTCATGGCCAATTTAAAAGAAGTACGCAACAGGATTGTCTCGGTTACCTCGACGCAGCAAATCACCAAAGCCATGAAAATGGTAGCGGCTGCCAAACAGCGCCGGGCACAGGATAACATCACGCAAATGCGGCCCTACGCCCGGAAACTCAGCGAAATGCTGGGTACGGTGTCGGCCGGTGCCGAAGTCGCGGCTAACAGCCCGTACAGTCAGGCGCGTCCGGTAGGGCGGGTGCTGATTATTACCATCACCTCGGATCGGGGGCTTTGCGGGGCGTTTAATACCAACGTCGTAAAAGGCGCCACGGCGCTCATTGCCGAAAAATACGCCGAGCAGGCGCGTCGCGGAATGGTCGAAATTCTGGCTATCGGCAAAAAAGGGGCGGAAGCCTTTACCCGCCGTGGATTTACCGTCAATACCAACTACGTCGATGTGTTTTCGTCGCTGAGTTTCGGTACAGTGCGGGCCGCAGCCGAAGACGCAATGGCGGCTTTCGCGAACGGTCAGTACGATGTGGTCGAGATTGTGTACAACGAATTCCGCAACGTGGCCACGCAGATTGTACGGTCTGATCAGATGCTGCCCATCGTTGCGACACCCCCCCCCGCCAATGCTACGTCGGCCGTAAATTACGTTTTTGAGCCGTCGGAAGAAGAGATCATTGCCGAACTGATTCCGAAAACGCTCAAGATTCAGTTGTACAAAGCCGTTCTGGAATCAAACGCATCGGAGCACGGTGCCCGGATGACGGCGATGGACAAGGCAACCGACAACGCCGGTGAATTGATTAAAGCCCTGAAATTAGTGTACAACCGTACCCGGCAGGCGGCCATCACGACCGAGATTCTCGAAATCGTGGGTGGTGCCGAAGCATTGGCAGCCGCGTAATACATCAACTCATTTTCGAGTATAACAGCACCCATCGCCGATGAAGCGATGGGTTTTTTAGTGGCTGACTGAAAAATATTTATATCTTTTTATTGTGTTAACACAATGATATAATTTAAATTTACACTAATATGTTTAATATATGCGCGGAGATAAGTTGTACAATCGTATTGCCGTCCTGCGGGAGGAGCGAGGATTATCGCGCAAAGACCTGGCCGATAAAGTAGGCGTAAATGTACAGACCATTGGCTACCTGGAGCGGAGTGACTATAATCCCAGCCTCGATCTGGCGATGGACATCAGCCTGGTATTTGGTTTTCCGGTCGAGTTTGTGTTTTCCAAACAACCGCTGAAACTGCTGAGTGAAGAATTAACCAACCTCAAAAATAAATCCGGCTTGTGAAACGTGCTTTGTCCTTATCGCAGCGTCGGGTAGCGGTCGCCATGCAACTACTGAGTTATCCGCTTATTCTGGGCGTGCAGGAGTTACCGTTTTTTGGACCGCTGCTTAAAAGTCTTATCGGTGTACTGGCCGCGCTGCTTTGGGCGGGGTCGATTGGCTTCCTGTTCTACGACACCTCGATCTGGCAGTTCGGCAAGGCGCTGGATGCCCAGTTGGATGAGCGGCAGAACATTGTCCGCAACTACGTCTATCGAGATGTGTATATCACGCTTAGTGCAGTCGTGCTGTTTGCGTTTCTGTACGCGATGATTGCCGTTGATTATCAGTGGTGATTACCCAGCCGGCCCGGGCAATTGAGTAGTCTTTTCTTCGGTTTTCCGTTCCTGATACTGATGCTGCCGTCTGCCATTATTGCGTGGACCGAGCGGGACGTGTAGTGGGATAGAAACGGGTAGAACGGTTAGACAGGCATCCGTGCGGCCAGGCAAACAACCCGTCAGGTAAAGGTTAGGCTACAGGGCTGATGGCTTAAAAACGGGGTAAGGTGGCTATTAAAATTCACTTAAAAATAACAGGCATTTCGTTGGTTAACATATTGACTTTCAAGATGTAAACTCTGGTTAGAAGGCTTGGGTAATGTTGGATTTATGCGAACTTTGGCCGTTGCTTTTGGGTTATTAATATGCAGCATACTACAGTGAAAAGACTCAGCGTTATTGAGTAGATTCTACAATAGTTGTTGCTTCAATATCCGACGATTCTAATACATAGTTAATCGCAAAACACTGATGAAACTCAAAGCCATACTCGCCAGCCTGTTCCTGTCAGGATTGCTGGCATCCTGCGCCCCGTCGGTCAACGTTAAATACGACTTCGACCCTAAAGTAAACATACGTCAGTTCAGCACGTATCGGCTGGAAGCTGACCGTCAGCGGAACGCCGACCCCATTGTAGGCGGTAACCTCAATCAGCGCCGGATTGCCGACGCGCTCGACAAAACGATGCAGGCCCGTGGCTACAAACCATCGGCCGATGGCAACTCGGATCTGGTGATTCGCTTTTTCACTGATTCCAAAGACCGGCAGCAAGTACAGTCGGGCGGCATGATGTCGCCGTATTCGATGTGGTACGGTGGCGGCTACAACAACATGTACACCCGTCAGTACGAGGAAAATCGGGTTGTTGTGAACGTATACGACGCCCGTACCAACGACATCGTTTGGCAGGGCTGGGCAACCGGTCAGTTGAACAACAATAAAAAAGAGCGCGATCGGGATGCTATCTTCCGCGAAACGGTGACGAGCATCATGAAAAACTTCCCTGAAAGTGCCGGTCAGGATTACGGTGCTGTTCGGTAGTTGATTCACTGCTTTCCCGAAAAAAAGCAAACCCCCGGCTCCAACGAGCCGGGGGTTTTTTTGTGCCAGCAGAATGCAATTGGCACGACTATCGAGGATAAAATGAGATGTTTGTAGGTTGGCTTTAGCAGCTACAACAATGGTTTACAATGATTTTCCTTAAACGCGGATTAGTTTACTCACTGTTACTTTCCATCGGCTTACTGGTAGTCGGTCTGGTAACTTTGTTGTGGGTGGCCAACGCGCGCGAGCAACGCTATCAAGACGAACTGGGTGATATGCGCCGGTCTCTTGCCGAGTGTACTGAAAAATTAAATCAGCGAAAAGCTGTTGAAACGACCGTCGCTGCCGACTCGTCTTTGGGTGGCTGGCCTGCTGATACAACGCCCGCATCCGCTACAGGCCCGTTACCCAGCCCGTGAAACCACCGGCCGCTTTCACCAACTGATACATACCTGCAGTGCCCAGGACCTCGACCGTAGTACCGACCGGCAGAATTTTCACTGTAGCGGCCCCTGCCTGTGCGCCATCTGTCAGTACCGTTGGGATCGTAATTGCCCGGCGACGCAGTGGCTTACTTAGCGTCTCTGTACTGGCCGCCGTAATATAGCCGGTTAGCCCGTCGGGTAGTTCAACCCGGAGCCAGGCGTCGGTGCCACCGGTAATGATTAGCGCTGACGTTTTTGGTAATTGCCGGAGAATAGGGGCATCGGTACGGGGACTGCGCCGAACAAGTGCCTGCACCGGGGTCGTGCGCACCGTATCATTCAGCCGGGAAGCCGATAGGGGCATTTGCCGCGCCGGACCCAAACCCCGCCTGACGAAGGGCAGCGGATTCAGGGCACCTTCGCCGTCGGCGTAAATGCCGAAGTGTAAATGTGGGGCTAAAGTGCGGGCGTTTCCTGTATTGCCGACAAACCCAATGGTGTCGCCCACGGCCACGCGTTCCCCATTGGTTACGTTGAAGCGGTCGAGGTGTGCGTAATAAAGCCGTTGCCTGAGAGTGGCATCGGCCAGCCAGACGACGTGGCCGCCCAGTCGGTTTTCGCCCACGCCCACGATGGTCCCCGCAATCGAAGCCAGGGCCGGGGTGCCTCTGGGCGCAAAAATGTCGATGCCTTCGTGCGGCCGTTTCCCGCCATCGCGGGACTCGCCAAAATAACTGGCAATCTGTCGGCTGTCGCGTCCTTGCACCGGAAAACTCAGCAGGGGTTCGCGCGTGACCGAAATGGTATACTGTCCCGACCGCAGCAGTTCCGGCTGAATCCGAATCAAGTGCGTCTGCGTCCGGCGCACGTCCCAGGTCAGCAGATTGGTATCGGCTTTGGCGGATACCGCCAGCTTTGGCTCACCACTGGCCAACTCAAAGACGTCAATAAACACCCGTGCCGACGCCAGGCCCTGCACCGTTACGCGAATCAGCAGTTTATCGCCCCGTTGTGCATCAACCCGATAACCGATGGCAAATGGTTTCTGGGCCGCAAAATAGCCGCTTTCCCGGTACGGAATCGTGATGCGAAGTGAATCGGAAAGGGCACGTTCACCGGCGGCTAACCAGTCGATGCCGAGTGCGGTATGATCAAGGTTTGCCGTACGGAGCGAGCCGGCGTATTGCTCATGGGGAGAATCCGGGCGAAAAATGGCAGCGGGACCAAGTGATGAGCAGGCTGTCAGCCCGCTGACAAAGCCCCACAGGATCAGCCGGATTACGAAAGGAGTGTTCATAATAGTGAGAATTAAACGACCCGTTCGCGGTGATATTTCAGCCGGGCGAGGAACACAACGACGAACGCGCCGATCAGGATGCTGACCAATGGCAGCAGGGTCGCCAGCACGACGGCCAGTCCGTAACAGCCCATGCAAACCAGCAGACCCGATTTCACGGTTTGGGTACGCACATCGGCCGCCGGACGTTTCAGGAGTTGATAATTGGCATTCGCGTGTTGCCACATCCCGTAAAACGTGCCGGTTATGGCCCCGAAAATCAGCATCGACAGGCCCGTTGCTATCCCATTGGCGGGCGAGTCGATGTAGGTTGCCAAAATGCTCGCCGAGAAGGGGATCAGGCTGGACAACAGCAGGAGCAGCCCGTTCAGGTACATGAAAACAGCGTCGCTGTGGCGAATGACGTTGAACATCCGGTGGTGATTGACCCAAATGACAAAAATGGTGGCAAAACTGAGCAGAAAGGCCAAGTAGGCAGGCCACTGATGGAGCATCGCGAGCAAAAGTGTCTCGTTGGTATAGCTTTCTTTAAAATCCGGCGCTTTGAGCTGGAAAGTAAGCAGGGTAATGTCGATGGCGAATACACCGTCGCTGAAGGCTTCGATGCGGACGGTTTCGTTATCCTGGAAGGGATTTGTGTTTTTGTTGAGCATTTTCTCAAAGCAATGCACAGAGTAAACTGTATGTGCATCTGAAGGTTTGACACCGGAGCCGGGCCGTGATGCGGTCCATTCTGACGACCCGGCCCGTGGGCTTATTGCCTGTTGATAAGTCCGGCCATCATCTCGCTGAAATACGTGCCGTTGCCCGGCCCGAACCAGTTCATTACGCGGGTTTCGTAAGCATCTTTGTCATAGTATTGGTCGGGTGTGATGTAGCCGACATACCCCCCGTTGAAACTGGTGACCATCAGCTTCAGACCCCGCCGGTTTGCGATGGGTGTCAATCCGGCTATCAACTCGCCCGAAAAATCGCAGGGCGTACCCACCAGTACGGCCGGACCAAGTCGCAACGCTTTCAGGTCCGACGGGTAATCGCCGTAGACCGCATGAAAGAGCCACGGCCGTACGCGCCAGTTCTCCGACACGCGGGCCTCCGGGTCGTGCAACCCAAGCGGCAGGGTCAGCAGGGCTAAAGCACTATCGGGCCGGGTTTTCAGCGCGGGCAGTGCCGTTTCGATCAGGGTGCCAAGCGTGTCGGCGTAGTGGCGCAGGGTTTGGCGTTGATTGTTGTGAAACGTGGCCCGTGGGCCGGTACTGCCTACCGCACCAGCCATGAATACGGCGAAACTGCCCGTATCGCGGGTGAGTTTATCGACCAGCGCACCGGGATAGTCGCGGCTCAGGGAATCGGCACCCTGCACGGCGTCGAAAATGGTGGCGTGGCCCGCGAACGTACACAGCAGCGCCGATGGCCCGTCTGTTTTCTGTAGTTTCAGCAGCCGTACCCGACCATCGACCGGGTTACCCTCCTGGAGCCGGTTATACACCAGCGAGGTAGCATCGAGGTCTGTGAAGCCAATCTGCACGGGAGACAGCTGCCGTTGCGCTACCCGGATCGCCATCAGTATTTTATCGGTGATGTGCGTCACAATTCGCTCCTCATAGTCACCCGCAATCAGTTCGCCAACCAGTCCGGGTGCCCACCCGCCGAGGCTATTGTGCGAATGAATGGCACCGATAAACAGGTTCTCCCACCGTAAGCCCACTTCGGGCAGGCGCCTTTTAAGCTGCTCCGTAACCGTAGGGGGTGTAATCAATAAATCCAGGCTGACGATGGCGACGTGGTTGCTGCCGTTGTCCAGTACGATGGCCCGGACGTATACCGAGTCATTAATAACAGTCCAGTGTTTGCCGCGCCGGACGCCATAGCCGCCGGTTGGTGTGGTGTAAGCGGGGGTTAAATTTACTTTTGCCCACCCCGCCCGCAGGGGAGCTGTTGCCGCCGGGGGCGTTGCCAGGTGGGTCAGCCGCTGGTTGGTCCGGGCGTAATAGTCCGTTTGCCGGTAAGGCGTTCGGTCGACGGGGGACAGGCTGACGGCCAGAAAAAGGCCAATGAAGAGCAGCAGACCGAGCAGAATCCGGCCTGTAATACGAAGAAATCTCATCCCAGTGCGTTTGATCGGCAAGTTAGGCGCATTTGGCCAAACGTTCAGCCAGCACAGTTTTTTGGTTAATTTCAGTTGGCTTAACGCCCGACGGTAAGTCGTTTTTCTGGGCAATGCACCGGGCAAAAACAGGGCGTATGGCGTATCTTTACAGCGATATGTCCTTATTTATTACCTCTCTGAATTCCGGCAGTAACGGCAACTGCTATTACGTCGGCAACGAAAACGAAGCCGTCCTGATCGACGCGGGCATCTCCTGCCGCCAGACCGAAATCCGGCTGCAGCGGCTCGGCTTATCCCTCAAAAAAGTAAAGGCAATTTTCGTTTCGCACGAACATACCGACCACATCACGGGCATTCCGTATTTAGCCAAAAAATACCAGATTCCCGTTTACATCACGCCCAAAACCCTGCATCATTCGCGGTTGGCACAATATAAACTTCCGACGGAAACCCTGCCCGTCAGCGAGCCGGTCTGGATCGGCGACCTCTGCGTCCGGGCGTTTTCCAAGTTTCATGATGCGGCTGACCCGCTCAGTTTTTTAGTGTCCGGGCATGATATCAACGTGGGTATCTTCACGGACATCGGCCGGACGTGTCAGTCCCTGATCGATCATTTCAGCCAGTGCCACGCGGCTTTTCTGGAAGCGAACTACGATGAGCAAATGCTGGAAACCGGCCGGTACCCGCATTTCCTGAAGCAGCGCATTCGGGGCGGCAACGGGCATTTGTCCAATCAGCAGGCCCTGGCGTTGTTCCGCGACCATAAACCCGCGTTTATGAGTCATGTCCTGCTGTCGCACCTGTCGAAGGAGAACAACAGCCCGACCCTGCTCCGGGAGCAGTTCACACCCCACATCGACACGACCCAACTCATCATTGCATCCCGTTCCGAAGCCACGCCGGTCTACAAAATCGGCGTAGCGTAAGGGGGATGAGGTAGCCTATCTGTTTTTGAGGTGGTGTCGGTTTCTCAAAACCGACACCACCATTACCCCTAAATCCCCTGAAGGGGACTTTGCTTAGCCATGGACAAAGTCCCCTTCAGGGGATTTAGGGATTATACGACACGCCATTTTCCCTATCTTTGCCCACTCCGGTTACCTCATCAACACCTTCCTGATTACCTTGCAGCGGCTGAATGTGCTTTGGTACGTCACGTACTGATTCACCAGTTCATTCACCGAAACGTTGGTGGTTCGGCATTCCGACCGTCACCCATTCACCCATTGTCTCAGTACGCATGAACGTTTTAAAATTCGGCGGTACCTCGGTTGGCTCGGTAGAGAGCATCAAACAGGTGATCGGCATCATTGATAAGCACCGCCAAAATAGTGACCAGATCGCGGTCGTGTTGTCGGCCATGAGCGGTGTCACCAACCAACTCATCGAAATTGGCCGGATGGCTTCTCTCGGCAGCACGGACTACTTAGAACTGGTCCGGCGCATCGAAGACCGCCATTTTTTACTCATAAAAACCCTGATTCCGGTAAAGGAGCAAAGCAAAGTGTTTGCCGGGGTGCGGGGTGTCATTAATGAACTCGAAGACCTGCTGCGGGGCGTTTCGCTCATCCGCGAACTCTCGGCCCGTACCCTGGACCTGATTATGAGTTTCGGCGAACGGCTTTCGACGACGGTGGTAACCGAATGCATCCGGTCAAAGGGCATCCCGGCCCAGTTTTGCGACGCCCGGACGCTTATAAAAACCGATGCGCATTTTGGTCAGGCGGAGGTAAATTATACGCTGACGAACCAACTCGTCGGGGCTTATTTCGCCCAGAACCAGGACCTGCAGATCATTACGGGATTCATTGCGTCGACCGAAAAAAACGAGACGACAACCCTCGGCCGGGGCGGTTCGGACTACACAGCCTCCATCATCGGCGCGGCCCTGAACGCCGACATCATTGACATCTGGACCGACGTGGATGGCATGATGACCGCCGACCCGCGCAAGGTGCCCAACGCCTTCAATATCCCGACCATTACCTACGCCGAAGCGATGGAGTTGTCGCACTTCGGCGCGAAGGTGATTTACCCGCCGAGTCTGCAACCAGCCTTTGCCCGCAACATTCCGGTGCGGGTGCTGAACACCTTCAACGCCACCCACGAAGGCACCTTAGTGAGCCGTACGGCCGAACGGCGGCAGTATACCATCACCGGCATTTCGAGCATCGACGACATTGCGCTGGTCAACGTGCAGGGGTCGGGCATGATTGGCGTCGCCGGGGTGTCGGCCAAACTGTTCAGCGTGCTGGCGAGGCATCAGATCAGCGTGATTTTGATTTCGCAGGCGTCGTCCGAACACTCGATCTGTTTCGCCATCGACCCCCGCGGGTCCGACCGGGTGAAGGATATCTTAGACGACGAATTCGCCACCGATATTGCCAATGGTCACGTCGACAACATCGCCATCGAACGCGATCTGTCGATCATCGCGACGGTGGGCGAGGGCATGAAAAAGTCGTCGGGGATTGCCGGGAAACTGTTTTCGGTGCTCGGCAAAAACGGGGTCAACATCGTGGCGGTGGCGCAGGGATCGTCGGAAATCAACATCTCGGTGGTGATCACCAAGAATAACCTCTCTAAAGCCCTCAACGCGATTCATAACGTCTTTTTCCAGTCCGAAGCCCGCATCCTGAACCTGTTCATGGTCGGTACCGGTCTGATCGGCAGCGCGTTACTGAAACAGGTGGCCGCCCAGTACGAGCACCTGCGGACGGAGAAGATTCTGAAAATCTGCCTGGTTGGGGTGTCGAATACCAAAAAGATGCTCCTCGACCCGAAAGGCATTTCGCTCGACGACTGGCACGAACGACTGCTGGCCGACGGCGTTACCACGTCGCTGCCCGCTTTTGTGGAGCAGATCAAATACTACAACCTGCCCAATTCGGTGTTTATCGACTGCACCTCGGACAAGGACATCGTGCAATTTTACGACGCCCTGCTCGATGCCAGCATCTCGATTGTGACACCGAACAAAGTGGCTAATTCCGGTCTCTACAGCGAGTACCGGCGGTTGCAGAAAACGGCCCTGAACCGGGGCGTCAAGTTTTTGTACGAAACCAATGTGGGGGCGGGATTGCCCATTATCAACACCGTGCAGGGGCTGATGACGGCCGGTGACCGCTTCCTGCGCATCGAGGCCATTTTATCGGGTACGCTGTCGTTCATCTTCAACACGTTCGGCGGAGACGCCACTCAATCGTTTGCCGATGTGGTGCGCGAAGCCAAAGAAAAAGGCTATACCGAACCCGATCCCCGCGACGATCTCAGCGGGCAGGACGTGGCCCGGAAAATCCTGATTCTGGCCCGCGAAGCCGGTTTTCCGCTGGAGCCATCCGACGTATCCATTACGAACCTGCTGCCCGAAAGCTGCTTAGCCGCGCCTACCGTTCCGTCGTTTTTTGACGAACTGGAACGCAACAACGATTACTTTAACGGCTTACTGACCGATGCCCAAAGCCGGGGCGAAAAACTCCGTTTTGTGGCTACGCTGGAGGGCGACAAGGCCACGATTCAACTGCGGTCCGTGGGGCCGGAGCATCCGTTTTACATGCTGTCGGGGGCGGATAACATCGTGTCATTCACTACCGAGCGCTACAAAGACCGTCCGCTGGTCGTAAAAGGCCCCGGTGCGGGGGCCGAAGTAACGGCATCCGGCGTGTTTGCCGACGTGGTCAGCATCGGTAGTTATCTGGCGTAAATAAACCCTATTTTTCTTCTCATTTGTGGATTCGATCCGAGTGTTTGCCCCCGCTACCGTTGCCAATGTGGCCTGTGGCTTCGATATTTTTGGGTTTGCCGTCGAATACCCCGGCGACGAAATCCAGTTAACCCGACGCGACAAACCGGGCATTGAGATTACCAACATCATTGGCGATGAGGGCCGGTTACCCCGGCAGGCCGAGCGCAATACAGCCGGTTTTGCCATGCTGAACTACCTGAAACACATTGGCCGGACCGACGTAGGCGTGGAGGTGGTGTTGACCAAAAAGATGCCTCTTGGCAGCGGTATGGGATCGAGTGCGGCTTCGGCGGTGGCGGGGGTGTTCGCCATCAACGAACTGCTCGGCCGCCCGCTCGAAACGATTGAGTTGCTGCCGTTTGCGATGGAAGGCGAACGGTTGGCCAGCGGGTCGGCCCATGCCGACAATGTGGGGCCATCGCTGCTCGGTGGTTTTGTGGTCGTCCGCAGTTATCACCCGTTAGACGTCATCAAGATCGACACGCCGGCCAGTCTGTTCTGTACGCTGGTACACCCGGACGTGGAGGTGAACACGAAAGATGCGCGGTTTATCCTCAAAAACGAGGTGTCGCTCAAGAACACCATCATCCAGATGGGAAATGTGGCGGGGCTGATGGCGGGGTTGATGAAACCCGATTATGGCCTCATCAGCCGGTCGCTGGTCGATGTCATTATCGAACCGGTCCGCGCCATCCTGATTCCTGAATTCAACGAGGTAAAACAGGCCGCGCTCGACAGTGGCGCGCTGGGCTGTAGTATTTCCGGCTCCGGGCCGTCATTGTTTGCGCTTAGCCGCGATCGCCAAACCGCCGAACGGGCCGGGGCCGCCATGCAGCAGGCGTTTCTAACGGCTGGGATTACCAGCGAAATTTACGTGTCGGGCATCAACACGCAGGGGCCGAAAGTGCTCTAAAAAGCAATCATCGGCTGTCTCCTGGTGATTTACCCCAACGCCGGGCGATTATAATGCTTCCCAGATTAGTTTCAGACCGGGCGGGGCGTAGGCACCGGGTAGTACGATACCCGGTTGCCGGGTGGCACTAATAGCCGTCAGTCGAATTTTTACGGTTTGCTGGATAGGGGTGGAGATCACTTTTTCGGTGCGCATAAACACCCGGCCCGTTGCCCGGTCAATGGCTTCTACATGGGCGTAAATCAGGTCGCCAACCGCAATTGAAACGCCGTTGATGGTCACTGGCTGTACGGCTTCAAACAAGCACAGCTTTCCTTCCGTCAGGGCTTCGCCCGCTACGTTTCGGGTTTCTAAATGGACCGCAACCATCTCCGTGTCAGCCGGTTGAGCAGGAATAGGCGTGGGTAATTCAGTTGGGTTCTGAGCTAACACCGGTGCCGATACATCATCGTCGCCGGGAATGAGCGTCGACTCGGTAACCGCCACCGAGTCGGCATAATTGTCGGTAAGGGTTGGGTCGAAGGAGTTCAGGATAGCTAACCGTTCGGCTTCGGTCACGTCCGGGTTGCCGATGCTCAACTGAGTCACGGCGTAGTCGCTCAGGTACGCCCGGTAATCCTGCGGCTTGGTAAAAAGCTCTTTCAACGCTACGGCCTTGTACACATACGATTTAGTGGCCGATGCCTGGTAGGGCAGGGCCAGGGCGTGGTGGTCGGGAAACCGTCGGCGAATGGCCTGTACGTAATTGGGGCCGTCGTTGTAGGCGGCTGCCACTAAGGTCCACGAGCCAAGCTCCTCATACAATTCGCGCAGGTAGCGGCAGGCAGCTACAGTGGCTTTACGGAGGTCGTAGCGGTCGTCGTGCCGACGGGCTACGCTCAGCCCCAGCGACCGGGCTGTGCCGGGCATGAGCTGCCAGAAACCGGCCGCCCCCTTGCTCGAAACCGTATGATTCTGCGCTCCGCTTTCGATCAGCGGAATGTATTTGAAATCAGCGGGGATGTTGAACTGGGCAATAATGGGTTCGATAATGGGGAACAGCACCGCCGACCGGTGTTTAAGGGTTGTCAGCCAATCGGCCTGCGCTGCCTGGTGACTCAATGCCTTTAGCCACTCCTGTGTAATCGCGGGCTGGTTGGCGGGGAGGACTTCGCCACAGAATTGAAGAACGGGTTGAGCAGTCAGGGACGAGAAACTACCTAAAAAAAGTAAACAGGCCAGGGCGGCCGCAGGAAACAATCTTTTCATGAAGGGTAAGGTTAGTTACGGAGGAAACGAGCCTCGTTTCGCTGGTAATCCGGTATTGGCCGAAGGACCGCTTTGTACTTTTACTGGTGTCGGAATGCCCGCCAACACACTGGCGATGCGATTCAGTGACCGGAGCGGAGCCGCTCAGGAATGAGCATCGGCGACCGGAACGAATAGCTAAGCTATTGACTAATAGCCAATCGGCCAAATCAATCGGGTGGAAAGCAGCGGAGTAACAGCCTGCTTCGCCCGGTCCGCTGTCGAAAAACGGCTATTCTGCCCTGTATGACCCTTTATCCGATTTATGTGAAAAAATTGTTAGTTCGGCTACATCGGGTCCGTCGATTAGTTGGCTCACACGGTTTTTGCAAAATGGATGAACCTGCCTGAGCAGGTATCAGGTACGTTATAAAACAGCATAATGCTGCCGTTTGGTGACGATAACGCGGGACGTATTTACCGCAGAATGCGCGTTCCCGGTTCGTGATTTCTGGTTCGTAGTTCGTAGTTTGCAAATTGTTAATCTGCATTAACAGCAAACCAGGGACTATAAACCACTAAACCACCAACGCCTTTGCAACCGGTCATCGACGAACAAACCGATTTTAAACGCTCGCTGGGTCTCGTAGACGCCACGCTCATTGTATCCGGGTCCATGATTGGCTCCGGTGTTTTTATTGTCACGGCGGGAATGGCCCGTAACCTCGGCTCGTCGGGCTGGCTGCTGCTGCTCTGGGTACTGACGGGCGTATTGACCGTAGCGGCTGCGCTTAGCTACGGCGAACTGGCGGGTATGATGCCCAAAGCCGGGGGGCAGTACATCTATATTCAGCGGGCGTACGGCTCGTTGGTGGGTTTTGTTTATGGATGGACCGTTTTTACTGTCATTCAGTCGGGCGTGATTGCGGCTGTGGCGGTGGCCTTCGCCAAATACACGGCGGTTTTCTTTCCGGCCTTAGGTACCGAAAATATCCTAATGACGCTGGGGCCGGTTAAAATTACCGGGGCCTCGCTCTGCGCCATTGGCAGTATCATCCTGTTGACGTGGCTTAACAGCCGCGGGGTGCAGAGCGGTAAACTGATTCAAAACGTTTTTACCTCGGCAAAGCTCGTTTCACTGTTTGGGCTGATCGGCATCGGCCTGTGGTTTGCCTTCACGAGCAATACGCTGACGGCTAATTTAGCCAATGCCTGGGATGCATCGAGTGTGTTGCAGGATGCCAATGGAAACGTTACCGGGGTAATTCCTTTAGCTGGTTTAGCCTTGTTGCTGGCGTTCGGTACGTCGATGGTGGGGTCGCTGTTTTCGGCGGATGCCTGGAATAATGTGACGTTCATTGCGGGTGAAATCAAAAATCCGCGCCGGAACATTCCGCTCAGTTTGTTTTTTGGTACGCTCCTGGTTACAACCATTTACGCGCTGGCCAACGTCGCTTACTTAGCCATTCTGCCATTGAAAGGTACGGTTGACGCGGTAGACGTAATTGGCCGGGGTATTCAGTTTGCCGATGCCGACCGGGTGGCAACGGCAGCCGCATCGGTAATTTTTGGTAAGGTAGCGGTTGCTGTTATGGCCGTGCTGATCATGGTGTCTACGTTTGGCTGCAACAACGGGCTGATTCTGGCCGGGGCGCGCTTATACTACGCCATGGCGAAGGATGGACTGTTTCTGAAGCAGGCATCACACTTAAATAAAAATGCCGTACCTGCCCGGGCCTTGTGGCTGCAATGCATCTGGGCTTCGGCGCTGTGCCTGTCGGGCACTTACGGCGACCTGCTGGCCTACTGCACGTTTACGTCGCTGATTTTTTACATGGTTACCATCGGAGGGGTGTTTGTCCTTCGTCGCAACGACCCCAATGCCGAGCGGCCCTACAAGGCGTTCGGCTATCCGCTTGTTCCTGCGTTGTACATTGTCGCAGGGCTGGCGATCTGCATTATTCTGCTCATCACCGAAACCCGTAATACCGGACTTGGTTTGCTGATTGCCGGTTTGGGGGTTCCTATTTATTTCGTCACCCGTCGCAGTCAGCGCAGCCTCGAATAGCCTGTTTGTGGAGTAATGTTGATCGGCGCGTCCTCGCGTTAATTTCAATTATCAACAAAAAAGAGTCTCAGGAATTGAGACTCTTTTTTGTTGATAATTACTGGGCAATTCGTCTGAAAAAGGCTTATCCTTCAGCAACTGCATTCTTGGGCTTACGGCCCCGTGGTTTGCCCGTGTAGGCGGGCTTAGGCGTTTGGTCGTTCAATTGGAGTTCGTAACCTTTTACGTTTTCTTCGTAATCGAAGGGCTTAACCGTAAAGGTATATTTCGCGTTGGCATAATCAACACCGCCTTTTTGCAGAATAACTGCCAGTGGAATTCCGTAACTCTTGGCAGCTTTCACCATCTCAAAGGTCTCCGACTGATCGTCGGTGGTGGGTACTAAGTACAGCGATTTCAGCTTACGGGTGCCTTCCTGCGTACCAATCTTGAAACGGGTCGCTTCGGGGTCGAGGCCTAACAGACCAATCGTCTTAGCCGGAAAAACAAGCTTACCCGTTGCCGAGATATAACCTGTAACGGCTACCGGTTTAGCGGTGCTTTTTTCTTTGTGCTCACTATTTTCCTGAAGAGAGAAAAAACGAATTGGTGCTGCTTTCATTTTTATAGTATGTTTTGATGCTTGTAAATCGCACAAAAATATAGAATAATTAAAACTTCTCAACTATTTGGCCGCGTACGATAAAAAAAATTGCCCGGATATACTAAAAATTCCTACCGAATGTTCTTTATTTTCTTGTCCATATGGGTGCTTATATATTCACCATATCTTTATCTGAAAAATATAGCATCCTATAGATTAGTGAATTAAATAACTGATAATTAATTACTTACATAAGTATTCTGGCTCAGTAGACGCCTGTGTATGTAACAAGAAATTCTGAAAAGTTACTGTATGCTGTACGTTCCTAAGATCGTTCATGATTAATACGATAAACGGAATGCATTCGAATCTAATTAGCTAATCAGTAATGGAGTTGTCGAGAAAGTCCCATTTTCCTGACCAATGGCCGTACGTTATTCTGAATGAGTAGTCAGTCAACTGTGTTCAGCTATGGAAATGGGTTCACGCGCCGGGTCGTTTACACACCAATTAATTTAAGTCCATCAGGTGGATGGTTAACAGATAATTGTCGGTACGATCATAGGGAACTTACTGAATACTATGTTGCTAATGGGTAAAAGGCGTTGTTCTACAGTCCTTTAGCCGTTATAATGCGTTGTCTGGTTCCGCAACTATCAACAGTCTGATTTATTTACGGCTGCGTACGTTGATTCCATTGTGGACTTATGCCGGTATTGCCGGTAAATAGCAGATTAGTTTAGTGAACCTAAAAAAGAAAGGCTCCGCTGAATGGATTGATTTACCAACCGGTGTTGAGCCGATTGTACCCGTACTACCATTAATTCAGGCTGATCTATTATCCCTACAGATTCATAGTAGCAAAAACTCAGTAACATATTGTTTGTCGCTTTTTCACTCAATCTACTGTTCTGGATTCTGTACTAATTCGTGGTTGGATCAGTACTGCGCGTATTGTCGTTACTTCATGTAGTGCTGGCATATCTATTTTTTTACCAGATTCAGCGTGAGTAATCAGGAAGAAGTGACGTTGATCAGGGCGTTTATAGGAACGGAATACTGCTGGATATACCAGTGCTGTTTTGGAACTACTTCCGGAAAGATCAGCCAGGTTTAATCGACTGGCATAATTTTTGAAACGGCTATTGTGCCAGGATGATTGCCTGAATAGCTAATGAAAAACCGTACCACCGCACTTCTTCTTTTTTAGCAAAGATTTTACTCAGTTTACACGTTGTACAGAAACAAAAAGCCCGTCAGCGGCTGCCAACGGGCTTTTTTATGGAAATGTAAGTTTTGATATAGATTCTAAGACGCGGGAAAACAGCTGTTTCGAGATGTTATCGTACAATCAGGGTACCTCTGTCAGACGGAACCCAACAAGGTGTTTTTGTCGGTGTAGGGATGCGTTTTGGCTTCGGTGAAGGATTTGAGATAAGCCGCCTGTAGTTTGTGGAGTTCCAGCCGGTTGTGTTCCATGATCTGACGCAACCGCTCTGCCATTTCAGACTCGATAGCCGTCAAAATGGTTTGGTTTCTGTCCATAGAATTTATCTGCTCTCCTGAAGGTTTAGGCATGCCCATATAGTTACAAAACTGTATGAATAATGGAAGGATGTCACAAATCTACATTATAAATGCTATCTAACAAGAACCTAATAATCAATAAGTTACTTTTTTTGGGTATTTATACTTAGTATATGATATAAAAAATTAGTATTAAAAATGTTATCTAATAATTTATAAAGGTAAATAAAAAGTCTAATTTTAGTATCCTTTACTCTAAAATAGTATTGATAACTCTCCGTGATAGCCGCTCCAAAGTGACTGAACAGCCACTAATCCCGCGAGAGAAAAGAACTTTTTTCGTTTACGCACAAAAAAAAATTGCCGTTACGTACCATTGCGCTGGCCTGTACGCTCATTATCCGGCCCTGCTGGCTTCACAATGCAATTAAACACATCTGCGTATGTTACCGCTACGTTTATTTGATTTTCTGCTGTTTGTCCGGTTCCTTCAAGACAGGATACCGTCAATCGGCCACGATGATGCCTGTTCAGCCCGCAACGTGTACCCGGACAGGCGGTTTCTGACCATTTCATGGATGGCGGACGTTAACTCGTTTCAGCGCTGTGCCAACCAAAATTGACAGCTACGGTCAATGCGCGACGTGTGTACTCCCCGGGTTGGTCTGTTATCCGCTAATCCGGCGCATGGGGTGCCGGTGCCAGTAGGTAAGTGATCGCCAGACCCATTCCAGCGGACCAAAGCGGAAGTAGCGCAGCCAGATGGCCGAGAAAATAATCTGGAACACCCACACAGCCGCTACGACGTAATAAATCTGGTGGAAGGCCAGCCTGCCGAAATAACCGAATCCGTAGCCGTAAAAAAACAGCGTACAGATAACGGACTGCATGAGGTAGTTCGTAAAGGCCATTTGCCCCACGTTGGCCAGTCCCTTCATGAGCCAGGGCACCACGCCCGACCGGTAGAGAAGCAACAGAAGACTGGCATGACCAACCGCGGTACTGGCCCGTCGCAAATGATACAGGGTCTGCGCCGGAAACTGGCCGGCATCCATCACCGTGCCGGGGTTGCGGAACCAGGCAGCCCCTTCCCAAAACGCCAGGTGCCCCAGCGTAAGGCCAACGCCATAACCAGCCAACAAGCCAATCAGGTACTGGCGGGTTGTCCACTCATTCGAGAAAAAGCCCCATTTGAACAAAGCCATCCCCAGAAACATCATCAGCAAGGCATCCCACAGGTATTCCTGATAAAATTCGACCGACTGAATGTTGCTGTTAATGGGCACAAACATCGCGAATACGGTACCATAGCCGGAGCGCATCTGCTGAACAAATTCGGTCTCTCTCTTCAGGTCGATGCGGGTACTTTTTTCGATGTCGAGCCAGGCCGTTTTGGCCGTCTGCTGCGCGTCGGTCAAGGGTTTCTTCTGTTTTTCGGTCTGGATAGCCTGGAGGTACGTTTTGCGGGTCTGTTGCTGTTCGCTGCTTTTCCAGAAGCCCTTACCGAAGGCAATCAGGAAACACAGTCCGGCGGCTGCGAGCAAAAAGACGGCCCGCTGTTTTCTGAACGGGAACAGAAACAGCCCGCACAATCCGTACGTGTACAGAATGTCGCCGGGCCACAGCAACACGTAAGCATTGATAACCCCGAAGAGAATGAGCCAGAATAGCCGCCGGTAGTAGAAATCGGCGATGGTGTAGCGGCTGCTCAGGTCGTCTTTTTTAGCAGTGAACAGCAATACACCGGCTCCGAAAAGCATGGAGAACAGGGCGCGCATGGTCCCCTCGAAGACCGTCATTACCCCGTCGAACATCCTGAAATCGAGACCATCGTGCGGGAGGGCGTACAACCGGGCGGCAACCGTTGGGTGGGGCAGCGCAAAGCCCACGATGTTCATCATCAGGATACCGAGCAGCGCGAATCCCCGGATAAGATCGACCGTTTGCAAACGCCGGGTTGCCGGACCGGGTAAGACAAGCTGATCGGCCAAACGATTATCCGACTGGTCGGGTAGTGAGGCATTGCTACGAAGCGGGCCGGGTGTAGTGGATTGCATCGCGAACGGGAGGTTTAGGTTCACGAAGTAATACATTTACAGTCAGCTACGTTAGCGTAAAAACACGTGTTTTTTGCCGGGTAACTTTACCGGTGCATAAATCAGTCTCACTCAACCCCTTTCACCCGCATCGCCAGCGTGTAAATCGACTCCGATGCGGTGACGAATAAGGTACGGCGATCCTGGCCGCCGAAGCACAGATTGCCCACCCATTTTGACGGAACGGGGATGGTGCCGAGTTTTTTGCCGGACGGATCATACACCGTGACCCCCCGACCGGATAGATAGACGTTGCCCTGGTTGTCGAGCGTCATCCCGTCGGAACCCTGATTGACAAACAGTTGTCGGTTGGTCAGACTGCCGTCTCCGTTAATCTGGTATTTGTACGTTTTGTTGGCCCGGATGTCGGCGACGTACAGGTACTTTCCGTCGGGTGTTCCCACAAGACCATTGGGTTGCATTAGTGTACTATCGACCAGCGTGGCTTCCCTGCGGCCATTGGGCAGGTAATACACATTCTGACCGGCGAGGTCCGGTTTCTGACGGTCCCAGTAGGGCCGCTGGTAATAGGGGTCGGTGAAGTAAATGCCTCCTTTCCGATCCAGCCAGACGTCGTTGGGGCCGTTGAGCCGGTGCCCCTTGTAGTTGGCCAGCAGGACAGTGACCTTTTTTTGCGGACTGATCAACCACAGTTCATCGTGTTCGTCGGCGCAGGCAATCAGGTTACCCTTTTTATCGACGTACAGGCCGTTGGCGCGGCCGGTTTTGTCCATAAACACAGACAGTTTACCAGCCGTATCGTACATCCAGATCTTGTCGTTGGGTTGATCGGTAAAGTAGATCACACCATTTTTGTCGACGGCCGGCCCTTCGGTAAACGTGAACTGAGTGGAAACCTGTTTCAGCACGGCCCCCGGTGCGACAACGGTCAGGGAGTCGCCCGCCGGTTTGCCGGGCTGGAAACAATAGGCGTTCAGGGAGGCCGCGAGCAGCGCCACCGCCCAACCCGTGGTTTTGTAAGAGTTAGTCATGTACTAAATCGGTTCGGTCCGGTTAGACCATGTTGGGGTGGGGGTGTATCCAGGGTTTGCGGTAAGGCCGTTCGAGCAGGGCATTGGCCTCCCGATCCCCGACAATTTCCCGCTTCTGCGGATCGTACACAATGGGCCGCCCCGTTTTCATGGACAGGTTGGCCAGGATGCAACTGGCCGTGGAAATATGACCTTCCTCGATGTCGGCCACCGGTCGCCCACCGTTTTCGATGGCCCCCAGGAAGTTAAGCATGTGCAGCCGGGTGGCGGGCGCGGCATTCAGTTCAATCTTGGGGTTGGTCGCTTCGGTGAGGTCTTCGGGGTACTTCTCTTTTTCGTACACCACATCGAGGTGAATCTTTTTGGCGTCGGACGCGCCGGCCAGCGGAATAAAATCGGCCTGCATCGTACTGGCCCACAGGGTGCCCTTGTCGCCGTAGAGCGTAAAGGACCAGGGGTAATCGGGGTTGTTCGGCGTCCCCCACGACCGGTGTTGCCAGACACAGTTCAGGTTATCGTACTCGAAAAGAGCCGATTGCGTATCGCTGATATTGGATTTGCCTTCTTTCTGGACGTAGATGCCCCCCGTTGAACTGATGCGTTTCGGCCAGCCGAGTTTCAGCATCCAGCGCACCGTGTCGAACATGTGGACGCACATATCACCCATGATGCCGTTGCCGTATTCGTTGAAGGTCCGCCACCACCGCACGTGCGGAATGCCGTCGTAGGGCCGCAGCGGGGCCGGTCCGGTCCACATCTCATAATCCAGAAAGTCGGGAACGGCCTGCACCGGTGGGTTGCCATTGGCCCGCATCGGGAAGTAACAACACATTTCCACGTGCGACACCTTGCCGAGCAAACCGGCCTCCACGATGTTTTTCTTCGCGTCGATCAGGTGCGGGGTGCTTTTACGCTGTGTCCCTACCTGCACCACTTTCCCGTACTTGCGGGCGGCTGCCACCATTGCTTCGCCCTCCATCACGTCCACGCTGATGGGTTTCTGGACGTAAACGTTGGCCCCGGCTTTTATCGCATCAATCGTTTGCAGCGCGTGCCAGTGGTCGGGGGTACCGATCAGCACAATGTCGAATTGGTTATCGGCCAGCATTTTGCGGTAGTCGCCGTACATCAGGGGCGTTTTGCCCGACTTCTGCCGCTGACTGACCAATTTAGCGGCATCGGCCATCATGTTTTTGTCGACGTCGCAGAGGGCCACCACCTCGACGGGGGCTACCTGAATCAGCCGGAACAGATCGCTTTTGCCGTACCAGCCCGTGCCGATCAGACCCACCCGATACGGCTTCGCCGGGTTGATAACATCCATCCCCCTGACCCCCAGGGTGGTTAATGCGAGTGTGGCCGTAGCGCCCTGCAGGAAACGGCGACGATTGATGTTGAATGAATCCATCTGAACGAACGGTTTAGGGCGGTTGGCACCGGGATAATGATTCTTTCCACGCAAAAAGACCGCCACACCCGCCAATTACTCTTACGGGTGTAACGAATGCCGTGGCAGGCAAGACCAGTCCGCCGGCGTCAGACGTACGAGAAAGGATTGCCCGACGAAATATGGGTCACGGGCAGGCCGGGTACTTTGTCTTTCAGCCAGGGGACCAGCCACTCCATGCCGGGGTCTTCGCTCATTTCGTGGCCCAGTACAACCAGCGACAGTGGCTGACCCGATGCCCGGGCGTCCCGAACGTATTCGGCCGTTTCCCATTCGCTGACTTCTCCGCACAGCAGTACATCGGGGCGGGTCTGCTGCAACGCCGTTATCTGACTCCGGCCACCCGCAGCCCCCGGCATGAGCAACACCCGCTGGCAGGGCTGCGACACATCGCCAACCACCCGCGTGGTTTGAATCCCTAATTTTGCTTTGGCGTGGGCAATAATCTGGCGAAGCGGCTGGGGGGCGGGCAGGGTGAGCAGTTCCGAATTTTTAGGGTCTGCGTAACGCTCCCAGCCCAACCGGGACGCAACGCCCGTCTGGACGCCATCCGGCTGGTGCGCGTGCATATAATCGTGAAAGCGCCAGACGGCGATGTTGTTTTTCGTCAGCAGTTCCTGCTTATACCGGAACACACGATCATCCTGGAGCCAGTTTGTTTCGTCGGTGTGGTTGTAAAACGTTGGCTCGTGCGCAATGATAAAATTAGCCTGGAGCGCTATGGCTTTTCGGATCACCTCAACGGTGGCAAACATGGTGCTCACGATGCCGGTCACAACGGTGTCCGGGCTGCCCGACTTGAGCGTGTCCACCGTTTTGGGGAATGGGGCGTCCGGTATCGTCTTGATAATCAGCTCCATAATCTGCCCGACGGTTAGCGGGGCTGGCGTAGTCCACTGGCTGGCAGCCCGGCTTAAGGCGGGAGAGGTCACCAATAAAGAGGTCCCTATCG
Source organism: Cytophagales bacterium (assembly GCA_038327655.1). Classification (GTDB taxonomy): domain Bacteria; phylum Bacteroidota; class Bacteroidia; order Cytophagales; family Spirosomataceae; genus JBBQLG01. Next base: position 2,869 of record JBBQLG010000092.1, on the reverse strand, counting down.
TTTTGGTGAGCGTTCCAACAAATGCCCGTCGGCCGGGTTTTCTGGGTGCTTTCATACGGGTATGCGATCAGGTAAAATAAGGGGGCAATGGGCTTTACTGTCAGAAAGACCAAATCGCCGGAAAAATAACCGCTGCGAGTTGCCAAAGGAGCATAATGCTACCGGAAACCATGAATTACCCCGCATAACCATGAACACTTTTATTGCGTTTATCTGCTTCAGTATTCTGCTGGTTCCGTCTGCCAATACACGGCGGCCCGGCATCGAACAGACTGTTTTCGGGACGATGCCGGATGGCCGGGAGGTGTCCCTGTTCACGCTGCGCAATGCCGCCGGTATGGAAGCGAAGATCACCAATTACGGTGGCTACATCGTATCCCTGACCGCGCCCGACAAGTTGGGTAAATTTGAGAATAGTGTGCTGGGATTACCCGCGTTTGCCGATTACCTGAAGGGAACGCCCAGTCTGGGGCCGATCATTGGCCGGTTCGGGAACCGCATCGCCAACGGCAAATTCACCCTCGACGGCAAGACATACACCCTCGCAACCAACAGCAACGGCAACCACATTCACGGCGGGGTGGTCGGTTTCAGCAAAAAGCTGTGGACAGCTATCCCGGTCGATGGTGCCGAACCCGCCGTTCAGTTGCAGTACACCTCACCCGATGGCGAAGAAGGCTACCCCGGTACGCTGTCCGTAGACGTTACCTACACGTTGCAAAAAGACAATGCCCTGCGCATCGACTACCGGGCCACAACCGACAAAGCAACGGTGCTGAACCTGACAAACCACACTTATTTCAACCTGAGCGGGATGAAACGGGATGTGCTGACGGACGAACTAATGATTAAAGCGGATAAATTTTTACCGACCGATAAAGGCCAGATTCCAACCGGTGAACGGCGATCCGTAGCTGGCACGCCGTTCGATTTTACGAAACCAACCGTGATCGGGTCCCGAATCAATGACACGACCGACACCCAGATTCGCTACGGCAAGGGGTACGACCACTGCTGGGTGTTTACTGACCCATCGAACAAGCTGAAATTGGGCGCTACGGTCTACGACCCGACAAGCGGTCGATTGCTGGAGATGTACACGACGGAGCCATCGGTGCAGGTGTACACGGCCAACCACCTGAATGGCAGTTTGCGCGGCTCATCCGGTGAGGCCTACACCCGCCGGTTGGGGGTCTGTCTGGAGACGCAGCACTTCCCCGATTCGCCAAACCACCCCGATTTTCCAACGACTACGCTCCGCCCCGGCCAAACGTACCGAAGCACGACGGTGTATAAGTTTTCGGTGCGGTAAGTATTATTTTGTCATGCCGCACCGGCGGACCGGTCAGGATGACAAAAAACAACATCAATTGTTGACAAGAAGTCGAATTCCTAAACCAGCTTCTCCGCCAGTTCATCCGTTCTGACCGTGACGCGCTCGATTTTTCCGACTAAGAAAATATACGAGCAGGCACCCACAAGCCCCAGAATGCCGATAAAGACCAATGCCGGTTCAAAATTACCGTCTTTGGCTAAGTAGCCGATCACGATGGGGACGACGATGGACGCCAGATTACCCATGAAATTGAAGATGCCCCCCGTCAGGCCAATCAGGTGCTTCGGCGACAGGATGGACACGAATACCCAGGAGATCAGTGCCATCCCGGACCCGAAAAACGCCAGGGCCAGAAAGAAAATGATCAGAGCGGTATCGTTCGTGTAATTGGCCCCGACGATGCTTACCGACAGCAAAAGCCCGAAGATGATGGGCGTTTTGCGGGCTACCCCTACCGACATGCCGTTCCTGACCAACCGATCCGAAACGAAGCCGGATAACAGCAAACCTGCGCAGGCTGCCAGAAACGGAACCGATGCCAGATAGCCGGATTTGATGAAATCCAACCCCCGGTATTTAACCAGATACGTTGGAAACCAGGTCAGGAAGAACCAAAGCGTCGCATTGACCGCGAATTGTCCGATGTATACGCCCCAAAGCGTCCGGCTGGAAAGTACCTGTTTGAGATTTACCCATTTCCAGATCGACGGTTGACCGGCCCTGCGTTCCATGCGTCGAAACAGCCCGCCACCCGCTTCGATGTAATCCAGTTCGGCTTCGTTTACGCGGGAGTGATCCAGCGGGTCGCGGTAGAACAGGTACCAGATGACGCCCCAAACGATACCCACTAAACCCGTGGTGATGAACAGCCCCTGCCAACCCGCGTAGAACTGAATCGTCACCAGCACCGGCGTTAGGAAGGCGAGGCCGATGAATTGCCCCGACACGTACAACGCAATAGCCGACGCTCGTTCGTTGTCGGGAAACCAACTGGTTACGATGCGGTTGTTGATCGGATACGACGGGGCTTCGAACGTGCCGGTGGCTAAGCGTAGGGCAAACAAGGCAGCAAACCCCCGGACAAACCCCTGACACAACGTGGCGATGGACCAGGTGATTAAACAGAACGCGTACAGCACACGCGGACCGAAACGGTCGGCAATCAAACCACCCGGAATTTGCAGCAGGGCGTATGTCCACCCGAACGCCGAGAGAATCCAGCCCAACTGCACCGACGACAACTGCAAATCTTTTCCCAGTGCCGAAGCCGCCACGGACAGGTTGGCGCGGTCGAGGTAGTTGATCACCACGTTGACGAATACGAGTGCCAGCATGCCGTACCGCATCCGGGTGGGTTTCCGCGTAATTGCCTGTTCCATTTTTAGTGGTTGATAGTGAGTGGTTAGTGGTTCTCCGGCAGGCAACTACGACCGCCAAACTATCTCGCTGTCCAGCCGCCATCGACGGTAAGTATGGAGCCGACCATGTAGCTGGCGGCATCACTGGCTAAAAAGATAGCGGCCCCCTGAATCT
>JBBQLG010000091.1:0-25313 GCA_038327655.1 Cytophagales bacterium | reverse complement strand
TCAACTCTTTGCAAGCCGTTGACAGTGAGCGGCTTACGCTTCGTTTCTGCCGGGCTTTCCCGATGTTTGGGAGTGCAAAGGTAGGGGGATTTACCCCCCTTGTCAAGGGGAGGCTCTAAAATAAAACAGGCCCTCCCCCCCGCGGGCGGCTAAGGGGCTGACACCAAACCCCTTAGCCACCCCTACTTCCTTAAACTTTTTTGAGCAGGTGGTTTTTTTTGCCTTTGCTCACCAGCAAATAGCGGTCTTGCAGCCACTCCAGCCCCATAGAAGCCCCGGGATCACTTACCTTTTGCTTGTTAAAACTGACCGCGTTTTGGCTGATGGCTCGTCGCGCTTCGCTCTTTGACGCATATACTTCGCCTTTCGATGCTATAGACAGCAGATCTGTAATGTCTTTACAAGCATCTAAATCGGACTGTGTGACTTCTGTGGTTGGCACACCCTCAAAGATTATGTCGAATTCGTCAGCCTGTATTGAGCGAAGCGTTTCGAGGGTGGCTTTGCCATAAAGGACTTCAGATGCTTTTACGGCCAGATCAAATCCGGCCCGCCCGTGTACACGAACCGTGACTTCTTCCGCCAGCGCTTTTTGTACTACTCTTAAATGAGGTGCTTCAGTGTGTTGGCCTTCCAGCGATTCGATGGTTTCCTGCGATAGCAAGGTAAATACCCGAATCAGGCGGGTGCAGTCTTCGTCGGCGGTGTTGATCCAGAACTGGTAGAACTGGTAAGGCGATGTTAGGGTAGGATCAAGCCAGACGTTACCACTTTCACTTTTGCCAAACTTAGTGCCGTCCGATTTGGTGACGAGCGGGGTAGTTAGTGCGAACGCGGCATAGTCGGTCTCTCCTCCATCTTTTCGCCGAATAAGCTCGGTACCGGTCGTTATGTTGCCCCACTGATCGGAACCGCCCATTTGCAGCCGGACGCCCTTGTTCTTATAAAGCCAGTAGAAATCATATCCCTGCAAGAGTTGGTATGAGAACTCAGTGAAGGATATACCCGTTTCGAGCCGTTTTTTCACCGAATCCTTCGCCATCATGTAATTGACGGTAAGATGTTTTCCGGCTTCGCGCAGAAAGCCCAGAAACGAGAAGTCCTTGAACCAGTCATAGTTATTGACCATCTCCGCCGAATTCGCACCGCTGTCAAAGTCGAGAAATTTGGTCAACTGCCGGCGTATGCCTTCCTGGTTGGTGCGCAACGTCTCTTCGGATAAAAACTCGCGCTCGGCGGCTTTGCCCGATGGATCGCCGATCATACCGGTAGCACCACCCACAAGGGCAAACGGTTTGTGGCCCGCCCGCTGAAGGTGTACCAACAGCATAACCGTAGCCAGGTTACCAATATGAAGCGATGCTGCCGTTGGATCGAAGCCAATGTAACCGGCGGTCATTTCTTTCTGAAGTTGTTCTTCCGTGCCGGGCATCATGTCGTGCAACATGCCACGCCAGCGTAATTCGTCAATAAAATTCATAATGGCCGGGTCGCCAGAGCGATGATTGAGCAAATGAGTAATCGAGCGGATGGCTCTACTCATCAATAGTTATGGTATGATTGAATGGCAAAGGTAGTCGATCAGGGCAAAAGCAGGGACGAATCGCCGTAACTCAGGAAGCGATAGTCCTGGTCAAGTGCCTCGGTATATATAGAACGCCAGGCATCGCCGACTAATGCCGAAATCAGCAGGATGAGTGTTGAGCCGGGCTGGTGAAAATTGGTAACGATGCCCCTCGCCATTTTCAGCCGATAACCGGGCGTAATATAAATACCGGTATGTGCCACTACTGACAGCAGTTTATGCGCTTCCATGTAATATAGTACACTGCTCAAGGCATCGGTTGGTGTGGGCTGATCGGACGGGTCAATCTGGTACGCGTAGTGCTGATCGAGATGAAACGGATCGTCGTCATAGCGCATTACTTTTACACCCATCCAGTACAAACTTTCCAACGCCCGCAACGAAGTGGTGCCCACCGGAATCAGGTGGTCGATGTGATGGAGCAGGTGTTGCAGGTTAGCGCGTGTGTAAACTACCTGCTCGGTGTGCATCTGATGCTGCCGAATATCGTCCGTTTTGATGGGCTGAAACGTACCGGCTCCCACGTGCAGCGTCAGGTAATCGTGTCCGATACCCCGTTTCGCCAGTGACTCAAATACGGCTGGTGTGAAGTGCAACCCCGCCGTGGGTGCCGCCACCGCCCCGTCGTTCTGCGAATAAATGGTCTGGTAGGTTGTGCGGTCGGCTTCGGTGACGTCGCGTTTGAGATATGGTGGCAACGGAATCTCTCCGGTCTGCTGAATGATCTCGGCAAATGTTACGACCGAATCGTCTCCGGCGGTGCTACGCCAGTCAAGACGGATTGCCGACTGCTCATAGTTATGCCAGTGTGCCGTCAGGGTAATCCCGCCCACTATTGTTTGTAGGGACTCATCGGGCTTCCATCGTTTGCGGTTGCCGACCATGCACTGCCAGACGGCGGAACCGGTAGCGGTCATGGCTTTGGCGATGGGTTGATCGGCGGGCAGTGGATTCAACAGAAATAGTTCGATCAGGGCACCGGTTGGCTTCGTGAAATGGAGTCGGGCGGGTATGACTTTTGTGTCGTTGAACACCAGAAAAGCCGAATCGGGCAGGTAATCCGTCAGGTTGAAAAACCGGTCATGGATGATTTTGCCCTGACGGTACACGAGCAGTTTAGACTGATCGCGCTCCGCTAACGGAAAGCGGGCGATGCGGTCGTCGGGCAGGTCGTACTGAAACTGACTGAGCCGCCGTTCGTCGGGGTTAGTCATTGTCGGCACCCGGTTTCATTAACAGACGCATAGGCAGCGAAAGAATCACACTTCCGATAATGAAGGTGCTCAGAGGTAGCAGCCAGACGTAGTTCTGTTCAGCCGTAGCGTTTGGATTGGCCCGGTTCAGGAACGATAATACCAGTAGTCCCAACGCCAGAATTGTGTTCACCGACGCCTGCAGGGCATAAAACCAGTTCACCATTATCTGATTCAGTTTCGAGCGATTGGCCGCCCATGCCTCGTGATTGGGCACCGGAATTTTATCCGTCGGAATGCGGGGAAATAATTTGGTGACGCTGTTGATGAGTACGTTATTGACTAAGAAAACGGCCACACTGGCGTAAAAAAGCACCTCGCGGTTGACCATTGCCGTGGCCACACTATTTTGGTCGAAGCGGACGGCTACGTCATTCGGAAACGAAACATAATTGCTGATGATGGATGCAATCAGGCTAACGATGGAAAGTATTCGCCAGGTGCGAATAAATAAAGTACCTACGGTCATGAACTGTGCAGTAAGCCAATGTAGTTGGTCAGTAAGCTTACAGCCGCAAAGTTACGGCGCAATGCGTTAGTAGCCCACGGTTTAAACAGCAGGCCAAGAAAACAACAGTCGCGCTTCAGACGAGCGACAAAAGGGTTATCCAAACCGTTATCATATTATGAAAATTTACACCAAAACCGGCGACACCGGCCAAACCTCGCTTATTGGCGGCCGACGCGTGAGCAAAGCCAATCTCCGCATCGACGCGTACGGCACCGTCGATGAATTGAATTCGTGGCTCGGCCTGGTACGCGATCAGCCCGTCAACGAATCACGCCGGGCGCTACTGAAGGAAGTGCAGGATCGGCTCTTTACCATCGGTTCGTCGCTGGCAACGGACCCGGATAAAACGATGACGAAAGCCATGCCCGACATTATTGCCGATGACATTTTGCGGCTGGAACAGGCGATGGACGACATGGATGCCGAACTGCCTGAACTACGGAAATTTGTGCTGCCCGGTGGCAACCCGTCCGTTTCCTACGCGCATCTGGCCCGGACTGTTTGCCGACGGGCAGAGCGGTTGGTCATTGAGCTAAGTCAGGAATCGCCCGTGGAAGACTTGATTATTCAATACCTGAACCGGCTGTCGGACTACCTGTTTGTGCTGAGCCGTAAGATGGCTTTAGAATTAAACGCGGAGGAGGTCAGCTGGGAACCCCGGCTTATGCCTAAGCCAACGCAGCCCTGAAACACGGTCAATAGCTTCTGATTTAGTTGTCTTAACAACTTTTTTGAGCCGCAGAAGCGGCAGCGTCGAAAAAATTGTACTTTTGTTTTTGCCTCATTGTCAACGGCTCCGGGCGGGCCACTATTCCTACTAAACGCCAGATCATGACCACGATAGACGCCTTACAGATTGAGTTGCACAAGGTTGGCACCTCCCGCATCGAAGAAGTAGATTTCAACAATCTGCCGTTCGGAAAGCACTTCTCCGACCACATGTTCGTGGCCGACTACGAAGACGGAGAATGGCGCAACGCGCAGATTTTGCCGTATGGCGACTTTACGATCAGCCCGGCTATGTCGTCGCTGCACTACGGACAGGCCATTTTCGAGGGGATGAAAGCCTTCAAAAACGACAATGGCGAGGTAGCGATGTTCCGGCCGATGGAGAACTTCAAACGGTTCAACGAATCGGCCAAGCGCATGTGCATGGCTCCTGTACCCGAAGAAATTTTTATGGGCGGACTGGAGGCCCTGCTCCGTCTGGATGCTGAATGGGTGCCCAATGCGCCCGGCAGTTCGCTGTACATTCGACCGTACATGTTCGCGACGGACGGTTACGTGGGTGTGGCTCCCTCAAAAACCTACCGGTTCTGCATTTTCACCTGCCCGGTGGGTGTGTATTACTCGAAGCCGCCAAAGCTGAAAGTCGAAACCGAGTTTATCCGGTCGGCACCCGGTGGCGTTGGTTTTGCCAAATGCGCGGGTAACTACGGCGGCTCGATGTATCCGACGTTGCTGGCGCAGCAACAGGGTTACGATCAGTTAATCTGGACGGACGCGATCACGCACGAGTACATCGAAGAGTCGGGCACGATGAACATTATGTTCGTGATCGACGGTAAACTTGTTACCCCGGCGTTGTCGGATTCGATCCTGCGCGGCATTACCCGGGATTCGATCATTCAGGTAGCCGGGCAGATGGGTGTGACTGTCGAAGAACGTAAAGTAACGGTACGCGAGGTGATTGACGGTATCCAGAATGGCCGGGTGACGGAAGCCTTTGGCGCGGGAACGGCCGTTGTTGTTTCGCCGTATTCGCTGATTGGCTACGAAGGTCAGGATTACATGCTGCCCGAATTTCTTGGTGAAAACTCGGTGGCTAAACGCGTCGCTGACTACCTGCTGGAGTTACGGGCCGGTCGGATTGCCGATGAATTCGGCTGGATGCACACGGTTTAGGAACGGCTTAATAGACAAATGGAATGGCCTCCGGCACTATGTCGGAGGCTTTTTTGTGACATTAAACCTAAACAGTTTATTCTTTGGTTGTCTCTAAAACCGCACATCCTCATGAAATACTGGCTCTCCCCACTTCTGCTACTTTCCTTATCGGCCTTCCGGGCCGACAAACCGGCTTATCAGTTTTACACGCAAACCCTCAAGTCTACTTCTTACGAGAAACTGCTCAAACAGGCCTCGGAGGCCGATGTGGTACTGTTCGGGGAGTTGCACAACAACCCGATTTGCCACTGGCTTGAGTTGCAGCTAACCAAAGATTTACGCGCCCTCAAAGGGAATAATCTTGTGTTGGGCGCCGAGATGTTTGAGACCGACAACGGACCGGCACTGACGGCTTATATCAGTGGGCAGACGACGGACGAAGAGTTTGCCAAACAGGCCCGGCTCTGGCCCAATTACGAGACCGATTACCGCCCCATCGTGGACTACGCACGGGAACAGAAAATCAACTTTGTCGCGACCAATGTCCCCCGACGGTATGCCAGTTTAGTGGCCCGGCAGGGCCTGACGGCCCTCGATACGGTTTCGGCGGCTGGAAAAAAGCAGATGATGCCGTTGCCCCTGACCGTCGATCTGACCTTACCGGGCTACAAGAATATGCTGGCCATGATGGGAGATAATCCGGCGCACGGGGGTATTACCGATAGTTCGCACGGGACTCCAGCCAACATAGAGCAAAGTCCAGCCGCTAATTTTGCCCGGGCGCAGGCCATTAAAGATGCGACGATGGCTTATTTTATTCTCCAGAACTGGTCGGCGGGCAAGACGTTTTTACATGTCAACGGTGCCTATCATTCCAACAATTTCGAGGGAATCAACTGGTACCTTAAAAAGCAAAAGCCAGAATTGACCATCCTGACCATCTCATCGGTCGAACTGGAAAACATCCTGAAACCGGAGTCGGAGAATCGGAACTTAGCCAACTACATCCTGGCGATTCCGGCCGACATGACCAAAACCTATTAACCCAATTATGCCAACCCTCCGCGACCTAACCCATTTTATGGAGCAATGGGCACCGCTTGCTTATCAGGAATCCTACGATAATTCGGGCCTGCTCGTCGGCGATGCCAACACCGAATTAACCGGCGTACTGGTTACCCTCGATGCCACCGAAGCCGTTATCGACGAAGCCATTGCCACCGGTTGTAACGTGGTCGTCGCGCATCACCCCCCTATTTTTAAGGGATTGAAACGGCTCACCGGCAAAAATTACGTGGACCGCACCGTCATCAAAGCCATTAAAAACGACATCGCGATTTATGCCGCTCACACCAATTTAGACGGCATTACGGGTGGCGTAAACTTCCGTATTGCTGAAAAGCTTGGCCTGCAAAACGTTCGGGTGCTGGCTCCCAAAACACAGGTCTTAACGAAACTCATCACGTTCGTTCCCATCGCCGATACACAGCGGGTTTTGGATGCGCTTCATTCGGCGGGGGCGGGTCAGATCGGTAACTACAGCAACGCCAGTTTTCGGGTGCCCGGTACCGGCGCGTACCAGGCGGGAGAAGGAGCGAACCCGGTATTGGGGCAGATTGGCGAATACCATCAGGAGCCGGAAGACCGCATCGAAGTCATCTTTGCCTCGCACGATCAGGCCCGGATTATGGCAGCTCTGCTCAACGCGCATCCCTACGAGGAAGTCGCCTACGACCTGGTGCCGTTAGCCAATGCCAATCAGAAAGTGGGGGCCGGAGCCGTGGGTGATTTACCCGAACCCCTGACGGAAAATCAGTTTTTGACTCACCTGAAAACCAGCATGGGCGTGAGCCTGATTCGCCACACGCCGTTGCTAAACCGCCCGGTTCGCCGGGTGGCGGTATGCGGGGGCGTGGGTAGTTTTCTCCTGAACGATGCCATTCGGGCGGGGGCTGATGTGTTTGTGACGGCGGATTATAAATACCACGAATTCTTCGACGCGGATGGCCGGATCGTGATTGCCGACATCAACCACTATGAGAGTGAGCAGTTTACGAAGCAACTGATTCAGGAACGGTTGTCGGAAAAATTCAATACATTTGCGGTAATTTTGTCAGAAACGGTGACCAATCCCGTTCATATTTTTATATAGCTCATTAAACGCGCTCCGGATGGAACTTACGATTGCACAAAAGTTAGATGCCCTCCTCAATCTACAGACCATTGATTCTGAGTTAGATGACATAAAAAAGATGCGCGGTGACCTGCCCGAAGAGGTGCGTGACCTTGAGGATGAAATCATCGGCTTTGAAACCCGCGTCAGTAAGTTTAACAGTGAAGTAAAAACACTGGACGAAGAAATTGACCGCAACAAAACGGTTAAGAAAGACTCGGACAAACTCATCACCCGCTACAAAGAGCAGCAGAACAACGTCCGCAACAACCGCGAATTCGATGCGATCTCGAAAGAAATCGAATTGCAGTCGCTCGAGATTGAACTGGCCGAAAAACGCATCAGCGAAGCCCAGTTTAAGATTCGGGGCAAGGACGAGGAAATCAAAGCGACGCAGGCCACGCTGAACGAGCGTAAAGAAGACCTCAAGTTGAAGAAGTCGGAACTCGATCAGTTGACCGCCGAAAGCGAAGCCGACGAGAAAACGTTGGCCGTGACGCGGGAGGAAGCGTCCACGCACATCGAACCCCGCTTGCTGAACTCATACAACAAAATTCGCGGCAATGCGCTGAACGGTTTGGCCGTCGTGATGGTGAAACGCGGTGCCTGTGGCGGTTGCTACAACGTGGTACCTCCGCAGCGGCAGGCGGACATCAAAGACAAGAAAAAAATCATCGTCTGCGAGCACTGCGGCCGAATTTTCGCCGATGTCGAAGGAGTACCCGAACCGGCCGTAACGGGTCGCGGACGATGAGTCTTTCCTGAACAACAGCCCGTCATGAAACGATTGATTGCCCCCGGCCTCGGCTGGGGGCTTTTATTTTGGCTTTTACCAACGTTGTGCCCGGCGCAGGATTTCGTCTGGACACCGGGTTTGCAACGCGCCTACGCCGATCTGCTGAAACTGAAAGTACAGCCCGCCCGTCAGACCATACAGGCCGAAACAGGTCAAAATGGGATTCGGATTTACGCCGAAGATTACGCCGATATGCTGACGCTGCTGTTTTCGGACGATGACCGGGCGTACGAAAAAATGGTCCATCGTGAAGACGAACGGCTGGACCAACTCCATCGACTCGATCAGAACTCGCCCTGGGCGCGGGTAACAGAGGCCGAAGTCAGGCTGCACTGGGCGTTTGTCAAGTTGAAATTCGGGAAAGAAGTTAGTGCCTCCTGGGATGTGATTCGGGCGTATAAATTACTGAGCGAGAATCAGAAGCGGTTTCCAGATTTTTCACCCACTTACAAATCATTGGGCGTGTTGCACGTGATGATTGGCGCGGCACCGGATCAGTACACGTGGGTAGCGCGTTTACTGGGGTTGAAAGGCGATATTAACGCGGGAATGCAGGAGATTCGGCGGGCACAGCAGGAACCAACATTCCGGCTGGAAGCGCAGTTGATCGAACTTATCATCCGGGCATATGTACTTCAGTTTACAGAGGCCGACACCCGTGCCCTGCTACTGCTGGTTAGTCAGCACCCCGACAATGCGCTGCTGCATTTTCTGGCCGCCACCGTACAGATGAAAAACGGGCAGAGTGAGTCGGCCCGGCTGTTTTTATTAAATCTTCCGCAAACCGATACACCGACTTACTTATCCACACCGATTGTGGATAACCTGCTGGGCGACATCTATTTACAGAAAGGTCAGTTCGCAACGGCCCTGACTCATTATCAGCAGTTTCTGTCGCGGTATAAAGGCCTGAATTTCGTGAAAGACACGTACTACAAGCAATTCCTGTGCTACTGGCTGGCGCACGACGATGCCCGCGCTCAGCCCCTGATTCGGCAGGTGCCGACGGTAGGCCGGGCCGTGGTTGAGTCGGATAAGGCAGCTCAGAAGTTTGCAGAGAATTACCTTAAATCCGGCGCAACACCTCATCAGCAAGTATTGATGCGGGCGCGGCTGAGTTGCGATGGCGGGTATTTAGACAGTGCGCTGGCGTTTCTGCGCCCTTACCCCGAAAACCGGTTTTTGCCCGGTGCCGAACAGGCGGAGTTTAATTACCGTATGGGTCGGATTCAGCAACGCCGGAACGAAACGGATGCCTCTATCCCCTTTTTCACCCGTGCTATTGCCCTGAGCGACGGGCCGGGAAACCTGTCGTTCGGGGCAACATCGGCCTTGCAGTTGGGGTATATTTATCAGCAGAAAAAGGATACGGCACATGCCCGGCAGTACTTTGAGAAGGCTATCAGTTACCGGCACCACGAATACAAGAACAGCATCGACAACAAAGCGCGGGCCGGACTGAACGGGTTAGCAACCGAGTAGTGCTACTCGCTGCGCTTCAATAAAATAGCCAACTGATCGTAGGGCACGATAAACTCAATCGGGCCGAGGGCATAGGCCGCAATTTCGTAGGGGTTGTAGTAAAAAATCAGGCCTTTGCGACCGACCGCTACGTTTTGGGGCAGGAAAAACTGGCCATCCTGCAAAAAATACCCTTCGTCTTCTAATGAGCTACCGGGCTGTATGGCCTGCTGCCGCCGAAAAGCCTCTTCGACAATGGGCAGCAACGCGGTGGTGTCGTTCACGAAATCGGTCAGGCGGAGCGGCTGACCGGTATTCCGGTCGAAACTGAGCAGCGTTCGGTACGTGTTTGGGTGCGCCCCGCCGGTGTAGGCATACGTTTCGAGGGCAACGGTCAGCGTTTTCCGGTCGGTGAAAACGGTGTCGCTTTTAATGTCGATCTCCCAGCAACCGCCCATCATGCCCACATCCTGCTGCATTTGGTGATAGTCGGCGGCCAGCACGTTAGCGGCTACTTTGAGGTCTTTCTGCGCCTGTGGATGCTGCGCCAGACTCAGGCTGTCGAGCCAGCCCGTCAGGTTGCAGACGATCCGCGCCTGTAAGGTATCATTGATGATGTCGGCGTGTTGCTCGTCGTTATTGAGCAGGGTGTAATCGGCCCGGATCGACACGCCCCGGTTCGTGGTGGTGTCGCAGGTGCCGGAACCGGCATACGCAAAATGCTGATGGGTGAGCACCGGCGGATTGCCCGTTCGGGTGAAGAACTGGCAGGAAGAAACAACAACTATCAAACAGAGGAGGAAGCAGCAACGCATTGGTAATGAACCGCGATTAGTTAGGCAAAGTACGCCCTTTGCCTGCGCTTTGCCTAACTAAAAATTTATTTTAACGGCTGATAAACCGAAAGTAGTATACCTCCGGGTTACATCATAAACTCAGCAGTTCTTTGAACCGGATGGCCTGTCGCCGACTGATTTCGATTTTGTCGCCCCCGCGCAGGGTTACCAGCAAGCCGCCACTGAACCACGGCTCGATCTTATCAATCCATTGCAGGTTGATGATGTGTTTGCGGTTCGCCCGGAAAAAGGTGGACTCGTCCAGGCGGTCTTCCAGCGCGTTCAGCGATTTGAGGACCAACGGTTTCTGATCGTCAAAATAGAGCCGGACGTAGTTGCCCATTGACTCGAAGAGCCGCACTTTACCGAGTTTGACGAACCAGCACTTTTCCCCGTCTTTCACAAATACCTGATCGTTTTCACCGAGTACTTTAGTGGATGTACGGATAGGAGAATCGGGCGATTGGGGTTGCCGTTCTTCCTCGACGCGGTGAATGGCTTCCGTCAGTCGGTGCAGTTCAACGGGTTTGAGCAGGTAATCGAGCGCGTTAAACTCAAAAGCTTTGATGGCGTATTCGTCGTAGGCCGTCGTGAAGATCACTTCAGGAGCCTTTCCCTCAATGGATTCGAGGAGTTCAAAGCCATTTTTTCCGGGCATCTGAATGTCCAGGAATAAGAGGTCCGGTTGCAGGTCCTCGATCATCTTGAGGCCTTCGTCGGCGTTGGCGGCTTCCCCGACGATGTTTACTTTGGGAAAATTTTCCAGCAATCGGCGGAGTTCGTTGCGGGCCAGCCGCTCGTCATCAATCAGTAACGTACGCATAAGGGTTCAGATAGAGGTAATATCATCAGGCCGACTGTCGGCTAATTTTTTTAAACATGCCTTCTGATTGCATCGGAATGGTCACCTCGGCGCAAACAACGTCGGGTGCATCCTGAACAATCTCGAACCCGGCATCGGGGCCATAGAGCAATTCGAGCCGCTGCGCCGTGTTTTTCAGACCAAACCCGCCCGATTCTTCTTTATCGCCCAGAACACCGGTGTTGCGGATACGGATGTGAAAGTTAGACGCCTGCTCATCATCGACCCAACTGCTCACCTCCACGAATCCCCCGTTAACGGCCCGGGAAACACCGTGTTTGATGGCATTTTCGACCAGTGTTTGCAGCATCATGGGCGGCACCTGTAAATACAGCGTACGCGGGTCGAGGCTGATGCGGCTGGTGAGCCGGTCTTCGTAACGGACTTTTTCGAGGGCTAAATAATCCTCGACGGTCTTGATTTCTTCGCGCAATTCAACGGTTTTCCGACGGTCAGCCAGTAACGAGTTGCGGAGAATATTGGAGAGTTGGGTAACGGCCTGTTGCGCTTTGTCGGGGTTTTCAAACACTAATGCCCGGATGCTGTTCAGCGCGTTGAAAACGAAGTGCGGATTCAGTTGCGAGCGCAGGACTTTGGCTTCCGTTTCGCGAATGGATGTTTTCAGGAGAATTTTTTCGATTTCTGCGTCGCGGGTACGTTCTACGTAATGATAAGCCGTGTAACTCAGCACCCAGGCCAGCATGGACTTCCCCCAGCTATCAATGTACCCCAAGACCAGAAATGGCTCTTCTTTGAGGTATTGGGGCACTAATTTAAGATCAATGGGTAGGTTAATGAGCGTCATCAGGCAGGCCAGTACCAGCACGGATACCAATACACGGGGTACCAACTGAAAAATGGGCAGCTTTACCCAATTCCAGCGACGAATCATCAGCCGGTACAAGTGGGTAAGGGTAATGGCCAGGAAGATATTCGCCAGGGCAAAGTAGAAATAGTCACCATTGGCATCGGAATCGTCGAACCAGAACATGGCGTACTCGGTCATGATGAGGAGCGTCCATCCAACGATCTGGCAAAACCAATACGTACGCTGCTTTGACATACCGTTTTTTAACCGCCCGTTAAACGGGCAGAAAGCGAATGTACGGCAAATTGGCAAAAAACGGGTTTGGATTACACGAGTGGGAAATTACGGGTATCAGCGTACCCCAAACGCTCACTTCCGGTTTGGTTAGCAGCCAGGATGGTGGTGGCAATCGGTGGTGCGGCATTTCGACGCAGGCGTCTGGAATACGTTATTACTGCGCCAGGGCCAGCGTCAGCAGGTGAGTACTGTCATTGGAGAGGTCAATGGTGAATTGCCGGGTATTGTAATCGTAGCAGAGCCGGTACAGACAAAGGTTGCTGTGCTCGTAATGGTCCATGTTGGAAAGCGGCTCGTGCATCAGCCACGTCAGCAGAATACGAATGGCGCGTCCGTGCATGGCAATCAACACTGGGTTTTCGTCGGGACGGGACAGGATCAGGTCAATGACGGGTTGCTGACGGGCGACGACCTGAGCGGGGCTTTCGCCATCGGTGCTCGGACGGTCGGTCTGACCAGCGGCCCAGCCATCGATCAGACTCCGATAGTATTCGTTGTCGAGGCTGCTGGGTATTTTCCCCTCCATAATGCCCCAGCTAATTTCGTTCAGCCCGGCATGACTTTCGCAGGGAATACCCAGTTCCAGAAACGGCTCAACGGTTTGGAGCGTACGCTTCAGCTTGGAGGTATAAATTTTGGAGAAGGGCACGTGCTGGTAGGCCTGAAAGAACGCCTGGGCCTGCGCCCGGCCCATCGGGTTGAGGTCGGCATCGACACCACTACCCTGCACAATGCCCTGGCGGTTGTAGTCGGTCTCGCCGTGGCGGATGAGGTATATTATTTTTTGTGTCAAGCGCGTAGCTTTGACGGGATTTGCCCGTCAATTTGGGTGCAAAATTACGTTAAAAACCCCACAAAATGAAAGCTGATTTTGATCTGAATACACTACCCTTCTCGACCAACCCGTCCATCACCCAGCACCTCGGCATCGAGTTTATCGAAGCAGGCGAAGGCTACCTGGTAGCACGAATGCCGGTCGATCACCGTACGCACCAGCCCTTCGGCATTTTACACGGTGGCGCGTCGGTGGTACTGGCCGAATCACTCGGCAGCGTAGCGTCCTTTATAATGCTCGACAACCCCGACAAACAGCGGGCGGTTGGGCTGGAAATTAATGCCAATCACATTCGGTCGGTACGCACCGGTTGGGTATATGGCCGCTGCACCCCGATCCACATCGGGCGGACGACGCACGTCTGGGACATTCGGATTACGGATGAAAACGAAAAACTGGTTTGTGTCAGTCGGTTGACGGTAGCGGTTGTGATGGCGTAGTGGTCGGCTGAGTGGCTTGAAACAGATGCCATATCTCCAAGATATGGCATCTGTTTCAAGCCACTCAGCACAAAATCACTCGACAATCTGTTACCCGTTTAGATCAATCAGCCACCGGCGCTCATGCAATCCGATTACGCTTCTTCATCGACCCTCGTAACTGATTATACTACGCAGCAACTCTGGCAGGCCGCCCGCGAATCGGGATGTCCGGTGGCGTTATGGCGACTGCCAAACCGAACCGAAAAGCACCTGATTGTCCACTTCGATGATACGGTGCTGGAAGTAGAAGCGGACCTGGAAGAATTACCCGCCGGTTTCGCCGTGAGTCCGTTTACAAATCCGGGATTGGCCAAAACGTTATTCCTGCGGGCCGACGCCCACTTTGTGATTGGCGAACGGGGCGGGATCGAATCCGAAAACAGCGTTTCCAGTGAAGCCGCCGACCGGTTCCGGCATACACTCGATGTCGTAGCCGTCCAGCCTTCCCAACCAGTAACACCCCTGCCCTACTCCACCGAACGCCCAAATCCTGACGCCCGGCAACATTACCAAAATGCCGTGGCCGAAGCCGTGACACGGATAAAACGGGGAGAGTTCCGGAAAGTCGTACTATCGCGCACCAAAACAGTGGTGTTCGACGAGGCCCCCGATGTGGTGCAGCTTGTTGAGCAACTCGGCGCAGCGTACCCCCACGCGTTTATCTCGGCGGTCTGGTTGCCCGACGTGAATCAGGTCTGGATCAGTGCCACGCCGGAACGGTTGGTCAGCCTGGATGCCAACGGCATTTTCCGTACAGTAGCCCTGGCGGGTACACAGTCGGCGTTTGCCACTGATGGTCATAAAAAAACGTCCACAGAAGCTACCTGGACGCATAAAGAGATTGAAGAACAGGCTCTGGTTTGCCGCTATATCATCGAGTGTTTTAAGCGAATCCGGTTGCGGGAATACACAGAAGAAGGCCCAAAGACGATTGTTGCGGGTAACCTGATGCACCTCCGTACGGATTTCTCGGTCGATACCGACGCGGTTCATTTCCCGCAGTTGGGCACCGTTATGCTGCGGCTACTGCATCCAACGTCGGCCGTGTGCGGGATGCCACGCGAAACGGCTCTCCACTTCATTGAACACCACGAAATACACGATCGCGAGTTGTACAGCGGTTTTCTCGGCCCGGTCAACATCGAAAATGAAAGCAACCTGTTTGTTCACCTGCGTTGCCTGAAACTCGAAGGTGATGTAGCAACCTTATATGCAGGGGCGGGACTGACCGAAGATTCGGTGCCGGAGCGGGAATGGCTCGAAACGGAGATGAAATGCGGGACGCTGCTGAATATATTACAGGGCTAAAGTAGGCCGTCACGATATAAAAAAAGGCTGCTCATTCGCGATGAGCAGCCTTTTTTATGAAAAAATCAGTCTGCGGTTTCGGCCCCTTCAGCGGGTTCGTTGGGGGCATTGTTGCCGCCGTCCTGCCCTTCGGTGCGGTCGCCCTGGGCACTGGCCGCTGAGGATTGGGTGTCGCTGTCGAGCGTTGTATCGGGTTCGCTGGCCTGCGTTCTTTCGTCGGGATTGGGTTGTGCGGTGCTCATGGTTGGTTGAGTAAGTTGGTTTATAAATCGTCGTCAAGATCATCGGCCACATCATCATCGAGCGGCTCCCCTTCGAGTATCTCGTCGTCGCTGGGGTCCAGTTCAGCATTGGAGTTCCGGTAATCATCGTTTGTCTCCTCGGCCAAATCATCTTCGGCATCCATATCGTCTTCGGCAAAATCATCGCCGAGTTCGTCCTCCTCATCAAGGTCTTTCGGCCCGCCATAGCCGACCGTAGCGCCCGAACCAGTATTGTCGAAAGCGGCTCCGCCCAGCCCGGGATCAGTCGGAATCAGGGGGCTGGTGTTGGGATCAGTAGTCATGGTCATATTCTTTTATAAAGGTGAGCAACTCAGGTTAACTGCATTTTTCCCCCATATAACCCGACCCCGGCGTGAAGGTTTAACTACCGACATCAGTAACTGAGTAAATTGCTCAAATCCAGATCGTGCGTTATGGCGGGGAAACGTAGTTTTGTCCCGCTATCAGCCCCGACTCATCCATGAAAGACTACTCACTTCGCCGATTATCCGACCAGCCCATTCTAACCACTACCGATGTTCATCCGGCCATCGAGGGGTTTCAGGTGCTGGGAGCCTTTAATCCTGCCGTTTGTCGACTTGGCGACGAAATTATCATGCTCCTGCGCGTAGCGGAAGCCCCGGTTTCCGAACCCGGCTGGCTGCACATCCCACTCATTATCGACAACGATGGCGTACCGGAACTGACTGTAAAACGATTCCGGGAGCCGACCGGGCCGTACGATCCGCGCGTCCTTACCCTCAATGGGATTACGTATTTAACGTCGCTCAGCCACCTGCGGTTGGCCCGCAGCCGCGACGGAATTCACTTCACCATTGACGAAAAACCGTTTCTGTTTCCGGCCCGGATGGATGAGTCGTACGGAATCGAAGATGCCCGTATTACGTATCTGGAGGGTAGATACTGGATTGCTTACACGGCAGTTTCGGAGCACGGGCCGGGTGTCGGGCTGGCCGTCACGACTGATTTTGTGACGGTCGAACGCGTGGGCATGATTCTGCCGCCCCCCAACAAAGATGTGTGCCTGTTTCCTGAAAAAGTAAACGGGAAATACCAGCTGCTGCACCGGCCAATGGTATCGGAGATTGGCAAACCGTCTATCTGGCTCGCTGATTCGATTGATGGCACTCACTGGGGAAATCACCAGTTTCTGTTCGGCGGGCGCGGGCAAAGCGACGCGCAGTCGTCACAGACTGATTTCGATTGGGAGGGTCAGAAGATCGGGGCCGGACCGGAGCCGTTGCTCACCAACGACGGCTGGCTGGTACTGTATCACGGAGCCAACGCCCGGCACGAATACGCCCTGGCACTGGCCCTGTTGGACAAAAATGATCCCTCGAAAGTCCTGGACCGCTCCGAAATCCCCTTGTTAACCCCAGAACTGCCGTGGGAGCGCGACGGCTTTTTCCCGAACGTGGTCTTCTCGAACGGCTGGATTCAGTGGCCGGATACCGGGAAAATCTGGGTGTACTATGGCGCGGCCGATTCGGGCGTTGGCTTGGCGGAACTGATTCGGGGGTGAAATCACAAGACCGTTTGGCGATCAGGGAGCGGGTGATTACCTTACCATCATGCTCCAGATTCAAAACCTGACCAAAATCTACACGAACCAACGAGGTGAGCCGGTTCGGGCACTCAATGGTATTAACCTAACCATTGGTCCCGGCCTGTTCGGGCTGCTGGGGCAGAACGGAGCGGGCAAATCGTCGCTGATGCGCACCATCGCCACGCTGCAATCCGCCGATTCTGGTTCTGTCTTTTTCAACGACATCGACGTACTGGCGCAACCCGACGAGTTGCGCCGGGTGCTGGGCTACCTCCCGCAGGAATTCGGCATCTATCCGACAGTAACCGCCGAGGAATTGCTCAACCACATTGCCGATATGAAGGGCATCGCTAACCGGGCCGAACGCCGGGAACGGGTTGGCGAAATGCTACAACGGGTGAATCTATGGGATGTCCGCAAACGGATGCTCAGCACTTATTCGGGCGGGATGCGGCAGCGGTTCGGCATTGCACAGGCCCTGATCGGCGAACCGGAACTCCTTATCGTAGACGAACCCACGTCAGGCCTTGACCCCACCGAACGCAACCGGTTTTATAATCTGCTGGCCCAAATTGGCTCGGATACCGTCGTGCTGCTTTCCACGCACGTGGTCGAGGATGTAAGTACACTCTGCCACCGGATTGCCATCATGGGCAACGGCGACGTACTGGCCTGCGGCTCACCAACCGAACTCACCGCCGAACTGACCGGACGCCTGTGGGAACGGCCTATTCCAGCATCGGAACTCGCTGCATATCAGAGTCGGCTACACGTGGTAGCCAGTCGGTTCCAGGCCGGTCAAATGCACATCACCGTGGTAGCCGATGAGCAACCCGACCGACAATTTCGGGCGAAGATGCCGACGCTTGAGGACGCTTATTTCGTGACGCTGTCTGTTTCTGGCCCGTTATCCGTATGAAAAGCCTACTGTCCGTAGCCCGTTTCGAGTGGCAATATCACCGGCACCGGCCCGTGACGTATCTATTTGCGGGCCTGATTTTCGGGCAGGGGTTCTGGCAGGCTTTCCGCGTAGCAGCGCAATACCCCGGTAGCCATTTGACCACGGAAGTTTATTTCGCACTGTCGTCGCCGGGAGTGGTGCTGGCGATGGTTTGTGTCTTGCTGGCCGGGCAGTCACTGACCAAAGATCAGACGTTTCGGGCGGCTCCGTACCTCTACACGCTACCCGTCACGAGCCGGTCGTACGGGGCCGGGCGGTTCGTGGGCACACTGCTGGTTACTCTTATGTTGGCACTGTTTTATCCGCTCGGCTCGCTGGTATCTTTTAGCTATCAACACCCGTCGACTCCGCTTCTCTGGCTGGCGTTTCTCAATGGCTTCGCGGTTTCGATGGTCGAAAACGTGTTTATTATGGTCACGGTGGCGTTTTCGCTGACCATTCTCCTGCGTGGCATTCGGGGGGCGTATGCGGCTCTATTTTTGGTCGTGTTTTATTTTTTGCTCACCGAAACACAGGCGGGTGGCGTGGCCGAATCCGATCTGTGGCAACTGCTTGATCCGTTCGGTGTGGGTATGGTACGGGAATCCATCGAGGCCATGCACACCGCAGAAGATGTTGGTACCGAACTTGTTTTGTCGGATATGCTGCTCATCAACCGCTTGCTGTGGCTTGGCCTGTCGATTGGCCTACTGGCGCAAGCCGAGAAAGCTTTCTCGTTTCAGGAATTTAGTCAGGAGGCTTCGGGCAGACGGCGTCGAGCAGTAGAGATGGCCGAAAAGCAATTGGTCGTAACAGCGCGGCCCATTCATTTTTCGTTCAACGGCTGGTCGCGGTTTCGGTTGCTCGTCCGATTAGCCAAACTGGATTTGCTGACCCTGGTCCGGCAACCCCTTTTCTGGATAACGACCGGGCTGCTTGTGCTGCTGACGGTTTTGCTAGCCACAGTTTTCAACCAAAACGAAAACTTCCCGGCGTTGCCCCTCACATCCGACATGACTGCGCTGCGGTTGCCGATGGGTGTCTTTATCAGTCTGTTCCTGCTGGTAATGACGGGCGAGTTGCTTTTTCAGGAACGAACCGCCGGGCTGTGGCCCATCATTGACGCCCTACCACAACCGGCCTTTGTTGGCATCACGGCTAAACTGCTGGCGCTGGCGGGCCTGACCCTGCTCCTCACGGGCACCCTGTTCCTGACCGAAGTAGCCGTTCAGGTCAGTGCCGGTTTTTGGGACATCGACTGGTCATTATACACGCTGGATTTAACTATGGACGGGCTTCTACGGTATTGCCAGTTAATCGCCCTGAGTGCGTTTGTGGCGGCTGTGGTGAATAACCGGATTACGAGCCATGTCATTTCGGTGCCGGTTTATTTGCTCCTGTGGGTGGGCTATCAGGCGGGTTCGGTCGAAGTGAAACCATACCTGTACAGCTTTCTGCCCGGCTCCGACACGTATTCCAACCTGACGGGTTACGGCGCAAACGGTACCCTCCGACTTCTGACGCATCTGCTTTGGTGGGGTATGGCCGGGTGCTTAGGTACCTTGGCGGTACTGCTTTGGAATCGCGGAACACCAGTCAACTTTCTGAATCGAATCAAGGCGGGACTGCAACGGGTTAGCTGGCCGTATGGCGTGTCTCTGTTCGTGTGTGCTATGGTTATTGGTGTAAGCGGGTGGGGCATTGAGCGCGAATCCGGCAAATCAGTTTTGTACCGGACAGCCGTTGCGCCGGTCAACGTCCGGTCGGGTACAGTGGTCTCTATTTCGGGTAAATCCATTCGCATCGATGTGGTTTATCACAATAGCTATCAGGTCGACCATATACTGAACGCAGCCCGTTCGGCCCTGCGCCGGGGTGAACAATTATTTGGTGCCTATCCACAGCCGAATCTGCAAATCGTTGAAGTTCCCGATAGCCCGAATCCCATTCGCTCGGCGCCGGGAACGGTGTGGCTGTCCGAAAAACAGGGCTGGACGGCCAATTACCGGCTTTCGACACAATTAGATTACATCGACTACCTGATTTCCCGCGAGGTATTCAACCAATGGCTGACCCACCGGATGCACCCGGTTCCGCAACCCGGCGACGGATTTCTGCGTCAAAGTTTGGCGGATTACCTCGCCCTGCGCATCCTTGGAGAACGCTATGGTCCGGACCGGCTGAAACAACGGTTGGCGCAGCGATCTGCTCTATACACCACAAGCCGCAATCGCGCCGTGGTGCCGGAAGTATCGTTGCTTCAATCGAGCGGGAACGATGCGCTCGAACGTGGCCGGGCGGCACTCATGCTCAGCAGTATTGGGCAGGTGTGGAGCGATACCGCGCTGAGTCGAACCATCGGACGGTTTTACCGGTCGGCTGTGCAGCAACCAACGTCAGCGACAGCTACCGCGTTTGCCCAACACCTGACCCGGCAACTCCCCGATTCACTGCGTTATCTGACTACGTACCTTACTGACCGGCTGTGGTTTAGTTTCAGCATTGGTCGAATTGCCAACCTGCCCAATGGCCTGTCAGTTGAGGTATTCCCCAAAAAATGGAGTGACGATAATGCGGGGAACCGGCAACCGCTACCCATCAATGACCTGATTCCGTTAACCGTTTTTGACAGGGATAACCAGCCGATTTACAACGGACTGGTACGGCTTTACAGCGGACTGGTACGGCCGGAACCCGACGAGCCCTGGGTGCGGTTACCCGCGCTGGCTAAGGCAGCTACCGTACAAATTGACCCATTCGGTACTTGGCCGGAAACCGCAAAACGCGACAACCGCAAAATCTTCTGAGGGCCTTTTGAGACTTGACCAGCGTTTTGCTGTACATTCGATGACCAAAAACAGACATTTTCTATGGTTAAGTTTTACACCCTACTCACGTACCTGTTTCTCTCGATTCCACTCTTCGCCCAAACCGGAATTCCCGCCAAACGACCGCTTACCCAAGCCGATTATGACCGCTGGCAGGCGATCCGTTCCGAAAAAATCTCGGATGATGGCCGCTGGATCACCTACCAGATCGACCCGCAGGAGGGCGACGGGGTATTGGAATTACGATCAGCGGATGGCCGTAAAACCACACGTTTTCCACGCGGCTACATGGCGCAGTTTACGGCCGATAACCAGTTTTTAGTGATGCGGCTGAAAGTACCGGTTGCCGACACGCACAAGGCGAAACTGAAGAAAACGAAGCCGGAGCAAATGCCCAAAGACAGCCTGCTGACCCTGAATCTGGCAACGGGGCAAACCACCAGACTACCCAACGTAAGGGCGTTCCTGGTCGGGAAGGAAGGCGGGTCCTGGGTAGCCATTTCGCAGAGTCACCCCCCCGACAAAACGCCGAAAGCCGTTGCCACGAAAGATACAACCGCCCCCACCACGACAGTCGCTGGTGCGTCGGTAGCAACCACTAAAAAAGCAACATCCACCAAATCGAAAAGCGACGACCTGACGCTATTGAACCTCGCCGATGGCACCCGCCGGACGTTTCGGTACGTGTCCGGCGTGGCGATGTCGACCAATGGGCAGACCATTTTTTACAGCAAAGATGCCTTCAGCGATTCACTGAAAGCACTCGCGCCCAATGCCGTAGACCGGCCCGGCGTGTATCAGTTCGACTTAGCCACCAAGCGGGAAATCATTGTCGACACCAACGGCCGGTTTAAACAATACAAGGGGATCGCGGTGGATAAAACGGGCGGTCAATTAGCGTGGATGGCATCAGCAGACAGCGCGGGAGCCGAAGCCAAAGCGTTTGCGCTGTACTATAAAAGCCTGCGCCCTGCGGCAAAAAGTACCGCTAAACGTACCAAAGCCACATTACCCGCCATGCCGTTTCAGACGCTGGCCGATACAACGACGCTCGCCAATCACTGGTCAGTCAACGAATTCAGTACCCCCCGGTTTTCGGACGACGGACAGCGGTTATACTTTGCCACCTCGCCCGTTGCGCAGCGGTCCCGAAAAGATACGCTCACACCCGACGATGAGAAGGTGAAAGTGGACGTCTGGAGTTGGACCGACCGCCGGTTGCAGCCCATGCAGCAAAAACGGCTGAAACAGGAAAAAGAACGCGGTTATGCAGCGGTTTACGACCTGGCGAACCAGCGTTTAACGCCCTTAGCCAGCCGTGAGGTGCCGGCCGTAACTGTCGATTACAAAGCCAATCCACGCTACCTGCTGGGCGAAAGCGACGAGGCTTATCAGGTGGCCAGTTCCTGGGACCCCGGACATACGGACCTATACCTGATCGACACCCAGACGGGTACTAAACAAAAGATTGCCAGCGACCTGATGGCGAGTGACCCCAAACTGTCGCCCGGTGGCCGGTATGCGTACTGGTACGACGAGCGTGATTCGCTCTGGCGGGCCTACTCCGTCCGGGAGCAAAAACTCGCCGACCTGACCCGTGGCTTACCGGCTAAATTTTTCGACGAAGAGCACGATTCACCGAGTCTGCCGGGTGCGTATGGGGCGGCTGGCTGGACAAAAGATGACCGGTACGTCTGGCTCTACGACCGCTACGATATCTGGCAGATTGACCCGACCGGGGCCGAAAAACCATCATTGGTCACGGCGGGTTGGGGCCGCACCAACAACGTCCGGTTGCGCCGTTCGATGCTCACGCCACAGGACAGTACCATCAACCCCAACGCCGATTTGTGGCTGACGGGTTTCTGGGAAGCCGACAAGCACTGGGGCATTTTGCAGGAGAAAAATCCCACGTCGGCCAGCCGCAGCGTAGCGGTGTTGACCCAAAGCAACCATCGGTACGCCGGGCTGCAAAAAGCCAAAAACGCGGGTACGCTGACCTACCTGCGCGGTAATTTCCAGGAACCCAACAACCTGTTCGTGACCGACACCACGTTCCGCACACCGGCGCAGCTTACATGGATTAACCCGCAGCAGGACAGCGTTCGGTGGGGCAGCGTCGAACTGGTTCACTGGCTGGGCACCAACGGCACCAAACTCGAAGGGCTGCTCTACAAACCGGATAACTTCAACCCGAAACAGAAGTACCCGATGCTGGTGTATTACTACGAACGCAACAGCGAGACGATGTATGACTACAAAGCTCCGTCGCCAAGCCGCTCGACCATCAACATTCCGTATTGCACCTCCAATGGTTATCTGGTTTTCGTACCGGACATTGTCTACACCGTTGGTCAGCCGGGGCCGGATGCCTACGATTGCGTGGTGCCGGGGGTGCTGAGTTTGCTGGACAAAGGCTTTGTGGACCGCGACCGGATTGGGTTGCAGGGACAAAGCTGGGGCGGCTACCAGACGGCGTACCTGATTACCCGGACCAACCTCTTTAAAGCGGCCATGGCGGGCGCACCCGTTGCCAACATGACCAGTGCCTACGGCGGCATCCGCTGGGGAACGGGCATGAGCCGGATGTTTCAGTACGAAAAAACGCAGAGCCGCATTGGGGGTACGCTTTGGGAAAAACCACTGAGTTACATCGAAAACTCGCCCCTGTTTGCGGCCAACAAAATCGAAACGCCCCTGATGATGATGCACAACGACGCCGACGGTTCCGTACCCTGGTATCAGGGCATCGAGATGTTCACGGCCCTCCGGCGGCTGAACAAGCCCGTCTGGATGGTGACCTACAACGGCGAAGACCATAACCTGACCATGCGCCATAACATGAAAGACCTGAGCATCCGCATGTACCAGTTCTTCGATTATTACCTCAAGGACGCGCCCATGCCCGTCTGGATGAAAGAAGGCCGCACAGCCGTGGAGAAAGACCGGGGCGAGATGAAGTATTAGATCGGTTTGTTGTTGGTGGTTTGTCGTTCGTAGTTTGAAAGAACGCCTGACAATGAACCACAAACTACCAACGACAAGGAGACGAGCATGCGTCCTCAATCTTAGTCATTGGCTTTAGGAAACAGCCGCCATTCGTCTATATTTGCGTTAATCCAAATTCTATTATCGACCTGAACAACATGAGAAAACCGAGTTTAGCCGTCGCCCTATCGGCGATGGCCAGCGTAGCCTTCGCCCAGCAGGGACCCATTCAATTTACGGCCCGCAGCATCGTTGCCCTCTCCGATGCCGACCTGACCGCTTCCAGCCTGATCGACAACAACCTGAACCGCGACCGGGGTAGCCGCGATGCCCTCACTGTCGTTTCGTTTCCCCTCACCCGCAACAGCGTCATCAACTCGTCGTTAGTGTCCAACTCGTCGCTGCTGACCGATAAGGCCCTCGGCGTGACCAACAACGGCAAATTAGCCTTCGTGCTGGAAGGCCGCGGCCCCCTTGGCGACAGCATTCCGATGCTCAAAAATGGCGCGGCTGATTTCCCGGCGACCAATTCGATGTTCATCGTCGACATTACCAGTGGTCAGAAACCGACCGTAAAGTTCAAGTTTCCGACGGGTGGTAACCTGTCGGCCGTGGCCCTTACGCCACAGGGGAACGCAATGGTCGTAGCCTCAGGCGATGCCGGTAAAGAATTGAAAATCATTGACATCGATCCCGCCGGTAAGCCAACCCGTATTTTAACGTCGGCCTCACCAACGCCAGGTCAGCAAATTACGGATCTGGTTTTTCACCCCGGCGGGCAGTTTGTGGCTTATTCCATTGCCGCTACGCAGGAAGTGGGTCTGATGAAGTACGCCATCGACGCGGCCACCAAAAAGCCGTACCTCATTGCGCAGGGTAAGCCCATTAAAGTGGGAGCCATGCCGGGTTCGGGCAAGTTTACGGCAGACGGTATGTTCTTCGTGATTCCCGATGCGAAAAAAGCCATCAGCGCGTCCGGTGCCGGAGCCGGTGAGGTATTCGTTGTCCAGTTCAGTACTGAAGACACGCCGGGCGAACACAAAATTGTGTCGCAGGCCGCCACCGGCGAAAGCCCCGAAGCCATTGCCATCAGCCCCGACGGATCGATGGTAGTCGTGGCCAATGCAGGTCAATCGTACCAACCGTTTACGAATGCTGCGGCCGGTAAAAGTTCGCTGTCGGTTTACGCGCTCGGCAAAGACGGCAAACTGACCAAAGGTGACGACTACGCCTTCGACGGCATCATGCCGCAAGCCGTTGAATTCGACCGCACCGGCGACGACCTCGTAGTGGGCGTATCGGAGTACCTGGATTTTGGCACCCGCACCGGCGGACTGGAATTCTGGAAAGTAACGAAAGGCGACAAACCCACGCTGACCAAACAACCCGGCCGCATCAACATAGCACGGGGTGTTCACGCGATTAAAGTGGTGAATTAATATTACGGTAAAGAAGCCAACTGCTGATTCTTCAATAACAGGAGAGTAAGTAGTTGGCTTCTCTATTTCTAGGTATTTACATACACACTTCTGTATAGTAGGTGGAAGGTTAAGCAGTGCAAAGTCAAAGTGAGTATTTCATCTTGCAAGTGCGTCAAACGGCAAGTTATGGACGATTCCAGAAAGACAGAACA
>JBBQLG010000090.1:0-25399 GCA_038327655.1 Cytophagales bacterium | reverse complement strand
CAACAAGGTGCTGCAACGCAACGTCCGGTAGGGCGATACCCCGCGTACGCTACCCGGTGCTCCCCTTCTGATTACTTGGCGGCACTGACCCGCCAGATTTTGTTGCTCGCGTCGTCGGCCACCAGCATCGACCCGTCGGGTAAGACCGCTACGCCCACCGGCCGACCGTATACTTTCGTATCGTCGCCCGCTACGGTAAAGCCGGTCAGGAAATCGTCGGGTTTGCCCGGTTTTCCGTCGGTGAAGGCGACAAAAACCACCTTGTAGCCCGCCAGTGCCGTCCGGTTCCAGGAGCCATGCTGCCCAATAAAGGCCCCGCCGTGGTATTTCGCCGGGAAAGGTCCCTGGTCGTAAAAGGCCAGGCCCAGCGAGGCCGTATGCGCACCCAGCGGCACGTCGGGTACTACGGCTTTTTGCACCAGATCCGGCCGTTCGCCCTTCCGGCGCGGGTCTTCGTTGCGACCATAGTACGAATAGGGCCAGCCATAAAACGCGCCCTGTTTTACACTCGTCAGGTAATCCGGTACCAGTTCATCGCCGAGTTCATCGCGCTCATTCACGGCCGTGTACAGGGTCGGTCCGTCGCCACGGTGCGTACCCGGTTGCCACGCCAGACCCACCGGGTTACGCAGGCCACTGGCAAAGACGCGCTCACCCGATCCGTCGGGGTTGATTTCCAGAATATTGGCCCGACGCACTTCATTTTCGGGGCCGTGTTCCTGCACGTTACTGCCCGACCCTACGGTCACGTAAATTTTGCGGTTGTCGGGGCTGGCCAGCAGGTTGCGGGTCCAGTGGTTGTTGTAGCCACCGGCGGGTAGGTCCATTACTTTCCGGCCCGCGGCTGTGATGCGGGTCTGGCCCGTTTTATACGGGAAACGCAGCAGCCCGTCGGTGTTGGCTACGTAGAAGAAATTGTCCAGCACCAGCATACCAAAGGGCTGATTCAGGCCCGGCGTGGATGCGCCCGGCGTGGATGCGCCCGTCAGAAACGGCTCGCGCAGGTCGGGTTTGCCGTCGTGGTTGGTGTCGCGCAGGAGGGTGATGCGGTTGGCACTGGCCTCCGTATGTTCGGACTTGGCTGCGCCCGTTATAATACCCAGCACCCTGGCGGTGCCTTTGCGTTCGGTGTTGGCTTCGGCCACGAAAACATCGCCGTTGGGGGCCACGTACAGCCAGCGCGGGCTTTGCAGATCCCCGGCAAACTCCGTAACAACAAAGCCCGCTGGCGCAATGGGCGTTTTACCGGCGGGCCAGCCGATCACATCGCTGAAATGAACGGCCGATTTGGTCGTGTACGGGGCTGGCAGCCGGAGCGTTGTATCGGCAGTGGTAACCGATGTGGCAACGCCTTCGGGTTTGGGCTGACACGCCAGCAGGCCCGCCAGCCCGGCAGTGCAGAGAAAATAAGTTGCTTTCATGGTTGAGTGTACCGGGTCAAATACCCTGATAACTCCCCGGCAGGCCCATTGGTGGTTCCGTATGGCCGGATTTATGCCGATACCAGTTCGTGGGCGGTGGCATAGGGCAAATGAACCGTAACGACGGTTTTTCCATCGGGCTGACTCTTCACGGTCAGGTCGCCGTGGTGCAGTTCCACGAGTTTATGGGCGATGGCTAAGCCTAAGCCCATGCCCTGCTGCTCGTAGAGATGCCGGTCGAACTGCTGGTAGGGGGCAATGCGGGCTATGTCTTCGGGCCGGAACAGGCGCCCCTGATTGGTGATAGAGAGACGATAAGCGGTTTGCTCGCATCGGCCGGTGATGAAGATGGATTCGATGTCGTCCGAGAATTTGCAGGCATTGTCGAGCAGTTCACTTAGCACCGTCGTCAGGTTTTCGGGCGACATACCCACCGAGGCTGTCTCCACGTCGGTGAAGCCATTCACGGTTCGTTCCTGCCGTTTACCGACCATCGACAGCAGGGAGCCAATCAGGTCCGGGTGCAGGCGGGCTATACCCGTCGTATAGGGCCTATAGGAGGGGTGGGTAGGGTCCAGGTTCTGGAGCAGGTCCGTCAGCCGGACATTATCCAGCGACCGTTTCAGCCGCATTCCCCCTTCGCGCACCATCACCAGCATGGAGCGCACTTCGGTTTCCGAAAAGTCATCGTAGTAGTCGATCAGCAGGTTTACGAAGCCCAGAATGCCGCTTAGGGGCGTGTTGTATTCGTGGGCCGATACGTTGTCGATGGTGCGCCGGTGCTGGGTCAGCCGTTCCTGCAGATCGGCTTTGCGCTGGAGTTCCCGCTGCAGCCGCCCATTGATGGCCGTCAGCAGGCTGTCAATGGTAAACGGTTTGGTCAGGTAATCATCGGCCCCCAGCGTCATGCCCCGCCGAAAGTCGGTACTGTCGGCTTTGGCCGTCAGAAACACAAAGGGAACCGTACTCAGCGACCGGTTTCGGCGAATGGTTTCCAGCACCTGGTAGCCATCCATCTCCGGCATCATAATGTCGCAGAGAATCAGATCAGGTTGTTTCAGCATGGCCTGCGTAACGCCATCCACGCCGTTGGGCGCGGTAGAGACGTCAAAGCCTTTCATGGTGAGTAGTTCGGCAATATTTTCCCGAATCTGCATTTCATCTTCGATGAGTAGAATATGGGTGGTCATGGTGGAAAAAAAGGTAAAGATAAATTATAGGAATAGTTGGTAACGTACTTAATCATAACGGGTTACGTATCGCTCATCCAACAGGTGGCAGACCCATAAACCGGTGGTCAGCCGCTGCATTCAGTCGAATGGCGACGTGCTCTCCTGCTTTATTCGTTCGATGCCGACCAACGGGGCGGCTGTGTTGACGGGCAGGGCAATAATAAAGGTGGTGCCTTTATTTTCTTCGCTGTCGACGGTCAGGTGCCCACTGTGGAGTTCCACAAACTGACGGGCGATGGACAGGCCCAGCCCGGTACCCTGAATGGTGGTAGCGTTTCTGGCCCGATAAAACGTCTGGAACAGGTGCGGCAGGTCGTCGGCGGGAATGCCGATGCCCCGGTCGGCAACGGCGATGAGCAGTTGATCCGCGTTGAACGAAATGTGCAGCTCGGGGTCGCTGTCCGAAAACTTAAAGGCGTTCGCAATCAGGTTTATGATGACGTGGCCGAGTAGTTTTTCGTCGATAGACACCGGATAGGCCGTTCCCTGGCTCGACGTCTGAACGACCCGTTTGTCGGCCCGGTCGTAAAAATGGGTCATAACAACGCTGTGGCAGAGGGCCAGCACGTCGGTTTGCCGGGGGGAGAAGGCAAATTTTCCTTCATCTATTTTGCCAATGGTCAGAATATCGGCGAGCAGGTCGGTAAAATTCCCGACTTCTTTTTCAATAATCCCGAGGTGGCGTTTTATCGCATCCTTCGCCGTTGCTTCGGGGCGGTCCACGTACAGACCGATCAGGTCGACGCTGGACTGAATGGTGGCCAGCGGGGTACGGAATTCGTGCGAGGCCGTGGAGACGAACTGGGTTTTCAGCTTGTTCAGTTCCTGCTCCCGCGCCAGCATCTGGTGCAGCATCAGTTCTTTTTCCTTCTGACTGGTAATGTCGTTGGCAACGCCAATGTAGCGTAGGGGGTTACCCTCCGGGTCCCGAACAACGGTGGTACGGATGCTCAGCCAGCGAATCAGGCCGTTGGCTCCCCGCAAACGGTATTGCAGGTTCAGGGGTAGCCCCTGATGGTAAGCGTGCAAAAAGGCTGCTTCCGTTTCGGCCCGGTCCTCCTCGAAGACGGCCTCCAGAAAGTTGCGCGGATTCTGGTACAGCACACTGGTCGGGCGGTCGAAAACCTGTTCGTAGGCTTCGTTAATGTAAAGGAGCTGCAAGGGGTGGGCCTGGTGAATCCAGAAGATTTCGTCCACGTTGTCGGCAATCTCGCGGAACCGCTGATCGCTTTCCCACCTGGCATCTTCGGCCTGTTTCCGCTCTGTCACATCGGTCAGCGTACCAGTCAGGCCGGTCGGTTCGCCTTTCTCGTCGGTGATGAGCTGCGCAAACGACTCCACCCAGCGGAAGCCCCCGTTTTTGTGGAGGTAGCGCACCAGGTGGCGGCAGGTGTTTTTCTGACGGCCGATGAGCGGCTCGAACAGGGCTAAATTTCGCTGCTGATCGTCGGGATGAACATACCGGAGAAAATACCCGCCGAGGGATTCGTCGATGGTATATCCGGTTACGGCTTCCCAGGCGGGGTTGAGGTAGGTCCAGCACCCGCTCAGGTCCGCCTGGAAGACAACATCGTTCAGGTTATTCACCAGCGACCGGTAGCGTTCTTCACTCTGGCGCAGGGCCAAATCGGCCTGTTTCTGCTCCGTCACATCCCAAACCACGCCAATCATCTTCAAAGGTTCACCGTCTTTATCCCGCACCAGCAGCGACCGGGTTTCGGTGTAGCGGATGCGGCCATCGGCCGTGATGATGCGAACGACATGACCGAACGTATCTTTATCGTTCGGCTGGTTCGAGGCATATAAACTGGTCAGATCGTCGGGATGAACCATGTTGAAGAAATCCTGCGCCGTCATCTTTAGCTTCTGGGCCGGCAGACCGTGCATCGCGCACAGCCGCTCGTCCCAGGTGAGCACGTCCTGTCGGATGTTCCACTGCCAGATACCTTGCCCGGCGGCCTGTGTGGCCAGTTGAAGCCGCTGATTGGCCGTCCTTAACTGCCTTTCGGCCAGTTGGCGTTCGGTAATATCGCGGGCCGAGGCATACAGCAAGTTATCGATTAAGACGGCATTCCACTCGATCACGCGGTAGGTGCCGTCTTTGCGCTGAAACCGGTTAATGCGGTTGTGGATGGGCTGGTTTGGGGTAATTTGCCGGATAGCCTCCTTTGTTGGGGCGCGGTCGTCGGGGTGAACCAGATCGAAGTGATTGGTGTGCACCAGTTCGGATGCCGAATAGCCCATGGTGGTCAGCCAGCTCCGGTTTATCTTCAGGATGTTGCCGTTGCTGTCGGCAATGCAGTGCAGGTCGAGGGCCACCTCAAAAAAGGTGTTTAACTCCCGATTCTTCTTTTCCAGTTGTGCCTTAGCCACCTTCAGGGCCGAAATGTCAGTGGCCATGCCTACATAGCCGGTTAAGGCACCGGTTTCGTCCAGCAGGGCCATGGTCGTCAGCAGAACGGGAATCGCCCGGCCGTCGCGGCTTACTAAAACAGATTCGGTGCCCACGTTGTCGGGCAGTAGTTTAAACACGTCAAAACCCGGTTCTACCGGTCGGCAAAACTGCTGCGAGAGCCGCCGGGCCTGTTTCTGCAGCACCACCGGATTGTGTAAGTCGGTGATCAGGGTGCCAATCAGGGCATTGGCCGGGTAGCCGAGCAGGGTTTCCGTCGCGGGATTCACCGTCCGAATCTGCCCGTTGACATCGGTCGAGATAATGGCCAGCCCGGCATGCTGGAGGATGGCATTTTGCAGGGCCGATAACTGCCGGACTTCAACGGTACGCTGCGAGACGAGGTGCCGCAGGTTTTCGGTGTGGGTGCGGAGTTGCTCCTCCGTTTCTTTTAGCCGGGTAATGTCCTGTATGGTACTCAACAGTCCATCACCAAAAGGGCGAATGGCAAAATCACCCCAAAAATCAATGGTATCAATCTGATAGTGCTGCTGATACAGCTGAGGCTGCCGACTTTCCACGATCGAGACAAACTGCTCGAACAGACCGCTCGTCAACGCGCCAGGAAACAGAGTAAGCAGGGTCTGCCCGATCATGTCTTCGACCTGCAAACCGGTTATGGCACTGTTTGCGGGGTTGGTCAGTCGGTAGCGAAAGTCTATGATACGGCCCTGATCGCGGATGGCTTCCCATAATATCAGGCCCGCCGGGCAATTATCAAATACCGCCTGCAGCAACTCATTATTGGCCTGCAAGGTACCGTTCAGGGTAGCCAGTTGGGCATTAGCCTTCTGGAGCAGGTGTTGGCTTTGGCGCAGTTCTGTCTGCATAATTACCTGCCGGGAGAGGATTGTCAGGGCGCTTATCTGGGCTTTGGTAAGCCGACGGGGTACCTGGTCCAGTACGCACAACGTCCCCAGTGCGTGTCCGTCTGCATCCGTCAACGGGATACCGGCGTAAAAAACGATGTTTGGTGCGCCGGTTACGAGCGGGCTGTCGACAAAGCGTTCGTCTAAACGGGCATCCGTCACTTCCAGCAACTGGCCGGGCTGGCGAATGGCGTACTCACAAAATAAATCCTGACGCGGCAACTCCTGAACGTTCAGGCCGTAGGACGACTTGAACCACAGGCGGTTAGCGTCGATAAAACTGATGAGTGATATCGGTACCTCACAGACCTGGGCGGCCAGTTGGGTAATGGCATCATAATTGTCATCGGGTAGCGTATCAAGAATGCTATAGCTGGCCAATGCCTGCAGGCGCATGATTTCAGCATTGGGTGAAAGTTGATTCATTGGCAGGTGGGTGAATAGGTACTGGAACTTAGGCAGTCGGATGCATCAGCGGCTTGTACCGGGCGGACTGAAAGTGGTTGGCAGGAATGGTTCTGAGTCAGCCCGTAAGCATCGCCTGTGCGTGAAAAAAACAGATGAATTTTATTGGCGTTTCTACTGAATCAAATTTACCTGTTTGCTGAGATACTCAGGTATAACTACCATTTAATTTACAAAAAATGACACGCAACCGTAAAAAAGCTTCCTGACTTTTGCATCAGCCAGCCGATCAATGCCTGCTCCACCGTAACTTAACTTTTACTGACGTACCGTAACCATGAATGGAATCGCTTTTATGCCGAAAGCCGGTGCGACCCTCACGGTTGCCACTTCCTGGGACGGAGAAATCCGGACCCTGTACAAAAATTTTTACTTAGTCGAATTAATTCTGTGCCAACCCAATGGCCTGTCTAATCAGGCTCTTTTTCGGTATCAGCACCTGCACCGTTTACTACTTGAGACGATGGAGAAATTTTTAGGTGACCTCGATGGCACCGAGGCTAAAAACACGTTCCGGCAGGGAAATTCCCGGGATGTTCTCCGTAAACATGCCGCGATCATGCGGGAGCTTAATACGGCCGTAGATCGCCTGGTTATGGAGTTTAAGCCGGGGCAGTGTTCCTGATTTTTTTGTGATAAAGATGCCCTTAATTTTAGCTACGAAGCCAATGGATAAACAAATATTTAACTCGCTAACGCTGCCGGAGCGTATTTTGATTATCCGGTTGAAAGCCCGTTTTATCGCTCAGTGGCAAAGTGCCGATCATCAGTTTGGTCTGTATCACTGGGCTGGTCATTTCATTGAAATTCAGTACCATTGGCAGGCACAGCGCGGGCTGGCGGCCCAGTGGGAACCCCGCCTGCTTAGCGTATTTGTTGATGGCCCCGGCTGTATGGAGCGACTGTTGCCCTATGCCGAATCCATCCAGTTGCCCGATTGGTCTGTTTGAGACAGCGAAACGAGGGTATAACAAATCCGTACAAAAAACGGGATGCAGGGAATTTAATTTTCTGCATCCCGTTTTTTGTGCCCGAAGCAATTTATTCAGCGATCAACGGCTGTTCCCCCCGGTTAATCGTCCGGAAACGCAGGGGCGAAATTTGATGCATTGCCTTGAAACAGAACGAAAAATAAGACAAACTGCTAAACCCGCATCGACCGGCAATAACCTGAATACTCTGATCGGTCTGCGTTAAATAATTCATGGCTTTTTGCAGGCGGTAACTTCTCAGTAAATCACTGAAACTATGCTGAAACTGATCTTTCAGGTTGCGCTGTAAAGCCGATAAACTCATATTCATGCTTTCGGCCATCTGGTCGGCCGTGAATGACGCATTTTCGAAGTGTATGTCAAGTTGATTGGTGAATTGACGGGCGAATTGAAAATCAGGGGCTTCGTCCGATTCCTGCCGGAGTGTGTGCAGGAGGTATTCGGTTTGCTGCGCGGTGATGTTGTTAACTTTCAGCAGTAATTCTTTGTGCAAAAAGGGTTTGGATAGATAATCGACGGCCCCTTCTTCCAGCCCCTGAATCAAGTCCTGCTGCGACACTTTAGCCGTCAGAAAGATAAAGGGTATAGACCGGTAGGAGGGGTTTCGTTTAACGGCCCGGATAAAATCGATGCCATCCATTTCGGGCATCGTGATATCGCATAAAATCAGGTTTGGTAAAAAAGCCGGCAGCAGATTTAAAGCCTGCAGGCCGTTAGTTGCCGACTTTACCTGGTGCCAGTTCAACTCAAGCTGTTCGCTGATGTTTGCCCGTAACTGCTCATCATCCTCAACCACTAATATTCGCGCCATCAGCCTTATTCGGTGTAGATACCTGTCACATGAGGTGTTTAGCTTAACGCAGCGCAAATATCAGGCCAACGTCACTTGTAGCAAATCTACAACAGGATTGACTTTTTAGTATAATTTTTCTAAGAAAACGGGGGCGTTTCGTGTTATTTTTCTTGTAACAAGAGCGGAATGACTGAATTTTCGTCGCGTAACATTTCATTCCTTTAACAGAAGTACCTGTCACCCTGCTGCCCGTAGCAGTCAGTCAGGAATCAACACGCCGGTGAGTGCATAAATAGTGCCGTTCGAGGCTCTCAACGCTATGGGGGCAACGGTAAAGCCGTTTAGCGTCAACAATCCATCACGCTGGTCAACGGTCAGGGGCTGTCCGTGTACGGTCCTGATCAATTGTCCGGGTTGTAGAGAGATCATTAGCGGATAGTCCGCTGCTACGTGCAGCGTGAGCACTTCCGTCAGGGTAGCCAACTGATCGGGTTGCCGCCATTCCAGAACCGTTTGGGCCGGTACCGTGGCAAAAGCCTGATCGGTTGGCGCAAACAGGATGAACGGCCCCGAACCGCTCAGGGTGTCGACCAGCCCGGCGTGGGCGATGGTATTCATCAGGGTGGTAAATCGTCCGTCGGCAACAGCCGTAGCAATGATGTTCAGCATCGGTTTGGGGTGGGTGGAACATGGGGTCCGGTTACCCGTTGGGGTAGTTAGAGTTTCCGGCTCATGCGGGTGTAGGGGATAGGCCCTTTGTGGAAAACGTCGCCTTCGGGCTGCATACCGAATTTACGGTAGAAGTCGGCGGATGCCAGCCGGGCATCGCACCAGAGCAGGCTGGCCCCCCGCCCGGTGGCTTCGGCGATGACGCGGCTGAGTAATTGTGTGCCAATCCCCTGCCGCTGCCAGTCGGGATGGGTAGCAAATTTCCGGAAGCGGGCGACCGGCGAACCGGCGGCCGGCGAACCGGCGACGGGTGGAATAGTATCTGCGCCCATAAACAACGAGATGACCGCCACCAGCACTTCCCCGCAGAACGCGCCGAAGTGGTACCCCGTGTCGTCGTCGTCTACCTTCACGAACGACAGCGGCTTATCCGGCCACAGCACCGAGTGGCGCAGGGCGTAGGTTTGCTCCGCCGTAATGGGCTGAATCCGTGGGGTGCAGTTGTTCATAGTTTGCTGAAGGGAGTACTTCCTGTTCAGAACGGAAGTTTTCCCAGGTCGACGTTGCCACCAGTGAGGATGATGCCAATTTTCTGCCCGGCGAACATGTCGCGGTGTTTCAGGACGACAGCCAGCGGCACGGCGCACGACGGCTCGATGATGATTTTCATCCGCTCCCAGACCATGCGCATGGCCGCGATGATCTCCGGGTCCGATACCAGCAAAATCTGCTGTACGTGCTGCCGGATAAGGGTTAGGGTCCGGTCGCTGAGCCGCGCCGTCAACCCGTCGGCAAGGGTGTCGATGAAGGGGGCTTTCTCGACCCGGCCGCTCTGGAACGACAGCGCGGCATCGGCGGCTCCTTCGGGTTCGCCCCCGATCACGACGGTTTGGGGGCTGAGGTAGTGGGTTGCCAGGGCCACTCCGCTGATCAGGCCACCCCCGCCCACGGGGACCAGCATGGTGTCGAACCGGGTTTGATCGTCCGTCGATTGTCCGTAATCTTCGATGAGTTCTTTGGCGGCTGTGCCCTGCCCGGCAATCACCCGGTCGTCGTCGAAGGGGTGAACCAGCACGGCACCCGTCCGGTCCATAATGGCTTTTACCCCGGCTTCACGGGCTTCAATGGTGGGTTCGCACTCGATTATTTCGGCTCCGTAGCCGCGTACAGCCTCTTTTTTTACCTGCGGTGCCGTGCGGGGCATTACAATATAGGCCCGCGTACCCACCTGTCGGGCGGCATAGGCTACGGCCTGGGCGTGGTTACCGGATGAATGCGTCGCCACCCCCCGGCTCCGTTCATCGGGCGTCAGTTGCAGCAGGGCGTTCAGCCCCCCCCGCGCTTTAAACGCCCCGATTTTCTGGAAGTTCTCACACTTAAAGTAAATGTCGGCCACGGTTACCTGATTGATGGTGTGATTGGTGAGTACGGCGGTGCGGTGAATGTACGGGCGGATGCGGTCGTGGGCGTCGGCAATAGTCTGTTCGGTAATCATAGCAGCAGGGCGGGGTTGGATTGGCGCAAAACTACGAAAAGCCGGGCGGTTGTGTGCGGCTGTGCGGGGCGGGATTGGGTAGGCAGGCTTTGGCCCGGAAACTGTCTGCGGGGATTCTGGTTATACGTGAACAGTATGTCATGGGCCATCTTACCACTAACCACTACCTGAAAAACGTGTGAATACTACAGACTATGACGCCGTGGTGGTCGGTTCCGGCCCCAACGGACTGAGTGCCGCCATCACCCTGCAACACGCCGGCCTGTCGGTGCTGCTGGTTGAAGCCAAAGATACCATCGGCGGGGGGCTGCGCTCCGCCGAGCTGACCCTGCCCGGATTTGTACACGACATCTGCTCGGCGGTTCATCCCCTGGCGGCCGGGTCGCCGTTTTTGCAGAGCCTGCCGCTGACCGACCACGGGCTGGAGTTTATCTATCCCCCCGTGGCTGCGGCTCACCCATTCGATACCGGACAGGCCGTTGGGCTGTCGGGGTCGTTTACCGACACAGCGGCTACCCTGGGCATTGATAAACAGGAGTATATCGACCTGATGCGGCCGATGGTGCGCGACTGGCCCACGATGGCGGCCGATATTCTGGGGCCGCTGCGGTTCCCGAAACATCCGTACAACATGGCCCGCTTTGGGCTGGATGCCCTGCCGCCCGTTACGCAGTTGGCCAAACGGTTTAAAACGATGGAGGTCAAAGGGTTGCTGGCGGGTATGGCGGCTCATTCCATTCAGCCGCTGACCAACCTGGCAACGTCAGCCATTGCGCTGGTGCTGATGACGGCCGGGCACCTCCGGGGCTGGCCCATTCCGCGGGGCGGCTCGCAAACCATCGCCGATGCCCTGGCGTCGTACTTTCGCTCGCTGGGCGGCACCATCGAAACCGGTCGGCCGATCAGGGGGCTGGGTCAGTTGCCACCGTCGAAAGCGGTGCTGCTCGATGTGACGCCGAAACAGTTGCTGGAGATTGCCGAAAGCCGGTTTTCGCCCCTTTACAAACAGCAACTCCGGCGGTACCGATATGGCATGGGCGTGTTCAAGATCGACTGGGCCTTGGACGGTCCTATTCCGTTTACCGCGCCCGAATGCCGACAGGCCGGAACGATTCACCTCGGCAACACCCTGCGTGAAATTGTCAGTGCCGAACAGATGACCGTCGAAGGGGAATTGCCCGAAAAGCCGTTTGTACTCCTGGCGCAGCAAAGCCTTTTCGATGATTCGCGTGCTCCCGCCGGTAAACACACCGCCTGGGCGTACTGCCACGTCCCGAACGGCTCCACCGCCGACCGTACCGAGGCTATTGAGCAGCAGGTAGAGCGGTTTGCGCCCGGATTTCGCGACCTGATTATCGGCCGTCACACCATGAATACGCAGCAGGTCGAAGCTTACAACCCCAATTACATCGGGGGCGACATCAACGGCGGCATCATCGACATCCGGCAATTATACACCCGGCCCGTGATCGGCGTATCGCCCTACCGAACGAGTGCGCCCGGTATTTACGTTTGTTCCTCATCGACACCCCCCGGTGGCGGGGTACACGGCATGTGTGGCTACCATGCCGCCCGGCGGGCCTTAGCCGATGTTTTTCAGCTAAAGCCCACGATTCAGTTGAGCAACGGATAGTATATTCGCGACGCATTTCATAAGCAGATCATGAACGACACCCACACGCCAAGCGTGGCCCGACCAGACACGGCCCGACCGATTGGCATCTACTACGAACATCCCGAGTGGTTCAAACCCCTGTTTGCGGAACTCGAACGCCGGGGTATTCCCTACGAAAAAATTGACGCGGCCCACCATCAGTTCGACCCGTCGGAAACCGAAAGTCCGTACGCGTTGGTGGTGAACCGGATGAGTTCGTCGGCCTACCTGCGGGGCAACGGGCAGGGTATTTTCCACACCGCCGGGTACCTCTCGCACCTCGAACGAATTGGGGTCCGGGTCATCAACGGCACGGCGGCAACGGCCATCGAAACCAACAAAGCCCGTCAACTCTCGCTGCTGGCGTCGCTGGGCCTGTCGTTCCCCAAAACGCGGGTCGTGAACCACGTTTCGCGCATCATCCCGGCCTCGAAAGAGCTGGCTTTTCCGATTGTGGTGAAGGTAAACATTGGTGGCGCGGGGGCGGGCATTGTCCGGTTCGATACGCCCGACGGCTTGCAGGCCGCCGTTGATGCCGACCAAATCGACCTCGGCATTGACCAGACGGCGTTGGTGCAGGAATACGTGCAACCCCGCGACGGCCACATTGTGCGGGTCGAGACGCTGAATGGTAAATTCCTGTACGCCATGAAGGTCTACACCACGGGCGAGAGTTTTAACCTGTGCCCCGCCGAAATCTGCGCCATCCCTGAGGCCCCGCAAGCCGATTTCTGCCTGACGGATGCCCCCAAGAAAGGGATAAAAGTGGAAGCCTACACGCCCCCGGCCAGCATCATTGCCGACGTGGAGCGCATCGCCAAAGCCGCCCAGATCGACGTGGGAGGGGTGGAATACTTAGTGAGTGAGGCTACGGGCGAGACACTGTTCTACGACATCAACGCCCTGTCCAACTTCGTGGCCGATGCCGTAAACGTGGTCGGCTTCAACCCGTACGCCACCTTTGTCGATTACTTAGAAACCCAACTGGTCGGCGCTCCGATGGCTGAGGTGCCAGTGGCAGAACTGAACTTTTAAAAGGAAACACAGAGGAACAGAGATTACACAGAGGTAACAGAGTTTTTCTCAGTGTTCTTTGTGAAACCTCTGTTCCTCTGTGTTTAAACCTTCTTTCGTTTAAACCAACCTGAACGACTCTTATGAAATTTGGATACTGGATGCCCGTCTTTGGCGGATGGCTGCGCAACGTCGAGGACGAAAACATGCAGGCCGACTGGAATTACGTCAAGAAACTGGCGCAACGCTCCGAGCAGCTTGGCTACGACCTGACCTTGATTGCCGAACTGAACCTGAACGACATCAAAGGCGAAGAAGCCCCGTCGCTGGATGCCTGGTCGACGGCTGCGGCCATTGCTGCCGTCACGGAACGCATCGAACTGATGGTCGCCGTGCGGC
Source organism: Cytophagales bacterium (assembly GCA_038327655.1). Lineage (GTDB taxonomy): Bacteria > Bacteroidota > Bacteroidia > Cytophagales > Spirosomataceae > JBBQLG01. The sequence goes on along the minus strand of JBBQLG010000090.1, from coordinate 11,944 downwards.
CGACGTTCCATTCCCCGGCGTTGCTGGCCAAACAGGCTGCCAACATCGACCACATCAGCGGGGGGCGGCTGACGCTCAACGTCGTATCGTCGTGGTGGCAGGACGAGGCCAAAAAATACGGCGTCCATTTCGAGCAGCACGACGACCGCTACGCCCGCACCGCCGAGTGGCTGCACGTGGTGGATAACCTCTGGAAACAGGATCACTTCTCGTTCGCCGGGAAATACTACAACGTCGAAGACTCGATTCTGCAACCCAAGCCGCTGTCGAAACCGCGTCCGTTTATTTTCGCCGGGGGCGAGTCGGAAACGGCCAAAGAACTCATTGCGGGGCAGTGCGACGGCTACGTCATGCACGGCGACGATCCCGAAGCGATTGGCCGGCGTATCAACGACCTCCGCGCCCGGCGCGAGCGGATGGGGTTACCGCCCATGAAATTTGGCGTGGCCGCTTACTCCATCGTGCGCGACACGGAACAGGAAGTAAAAGCCGAAATTGCCCGGATCACGGACGTGAACGGCTCGGCGGCTGGCTACAAAAACTACCAGCAGTGGTTGGCCGGTACGCAACTCGACAAGCAGGTATCGCTGGAAGACTATTCCGTCTCGAACCGCGGCCTGCGCTCCGGCCTGACCGGCACCCCCGATCAGGTAGCGGAGCGCGTAGCCGCCTTTGAAGCCGTGGGCGTCGATTTCCTCCTGCTACAGTGCAGCCCGCAGTTAGAAGAAATGGAGCGGTTCTCCGAAGCTGTGATTCGGGTGCTGGCGTAAGAATTGGTAAGTTGCGGCAAGCTGCTGTAGGGTAGAGTGGCTTGCCGTAACTGTGTGGCGTCCATTTACGAGTTGCCTGCCATCATGTTTGACATACCATGCTATTCAAAAAAGACAACCCGACAATAAATGTGACAGAAATCAGTCTTAAAAAAGACTACGCATTTATGTATGAAAACTTTATTGTTTCAAGTCAGCAAAAAATGCTTCTATTACTTGAGCAAACTGACAATCTAATTAATACTATACAATTTGACTTTCTGGTTTATAAGTATGGCTATCCTAACGATGAAGTAAGCCACCCACTTTCAAAATATGGACTTAGCGCTTATGGGGTTTTTGAAGTTATTAATTCTCCTTGGGTGACAGAACTTAGAGACAACAATCAACTACATCATCGGCACACAGACAGTTCGTTTGAGGACTACAAACATTACGTTGCAAAATTCAAAGACGTCACCGTTGAAGTTATTTGCACAAAAATAGAAGAAATACAATTGATAAAATCATAGTTGCTGGTTTTTATGAACGAACAAATTGGCTACCTCATAAAATAACGGCATGCAACATAAGTATCGCTGCAAGCGGGGCTGGACGTTGAAAAAATCGGCTGTAAATCTCTATCAGCAGGAGTTTTGGTTGGCAAATAAAGCCAAGCGAAATTTCTTATTTTCATCAATAAAACAAACCTAAGCTGTAGTACTTGGCTGGAGGTTATAAAATCCCCCACCTACAGCAATACTCAATCGCTATCTAACATTATAGAACGACACAACAGAAAAATAATGAATAAATTTTTGACAATAGTACTTTTATTTAACTTCTTGTCTGCCTTTGGACAAGCAAAAGCTGACAAGCAGAAAATAACTGACTTCAAAAATGATTTTTTGGATAAATTTGAAATGTATAAGCCTGATACTTTACACATTGACACATTGACACATTGACACATTGACTTTAGTAAGAGAAAAATACCCAGATGTTAGGCTTATAAAGACTTTTACAAAAAAGAGAAATGTTGTTTTGTATGACTACTATTATAATGGAACAACTCAAATTAAAAAAACGTCCATCTATGACACGTTAGAAAAACAAATTGGAATAACTGAACTATACAATGAAAAAGGAGTTCTGGAATACTCACAAGACAATAACAAAGGAGACTGGAATGTTTACAATAAAAAAGAATATCCATTCTATGATTTACAAAATAAAATGAAAGTAATTGCAGACAGTTTAGTTAGTAAAATGTATGGTTACAGTTTTCTGAAAAATAACACAGTTTGGAGTGTTGGAGGTTCATATATTTACAACGAAACTGAAAGTGGCAATTGGGTAGATAAATTCAAGAAAAAACCAACAAAATTTCTGTTTCGATATGATGTCAACATTGACAAAAGCAACAGGTATAATGACCTTATTGAGTTTGAGTTGGATGCAAATGGAAACTTCATTCCTAATGAGTATGAAGAAATTTTTGGTTTTGAGAATGTTCCCGACAGTTTGAAAGGTGGTTTTAAGCTAACATTTGAAGAGGCAATGAACCAATCGAAACAATTGGGACTTACGGAAAACGATACAACAAAGGCAGTTGGTGTTTTACGATGGGAAAATTTAAAAAAACCAGCTCTTATAAATGGCCAGTTCCGGTTTTACATAATAATTAAAACAGAAACTGTCGAAAATGTTGCCCAAAATGGTCGTTCGAGTAGAATTACAAAATACGAAGTTTACTCATTTAACCCTTGGATAGGTAAATTTGTTGAAAAGAAAAAAATGAAATCAATTTACTCTTGGGAAAAAATGAGTGGAAGCAGCACAGGGCTAATGCCTGATAATAAATAGAGTTATTATTGACTGACAGCCAATAAGTTAGTTCTTATTTACTTGAGGAGATGATTTTTATGAATATTTGCCATAATTTGAAAATTGACAATCCTTATAAAGCGTCTGTTGGTGTATCAATAACCGAATTTAATATATTATTCATCACATTTGAAAAACTATACATGCCTAAAACGGTCGACTCTTATCATTTAGATAACTCACTCGTTTTAACTGATAAATGAAAAGTGCATTTTTCAATTTTACATTGTCTGAAAACGTATCCAATGTTGCAAAACCTGGGGCTGTATTTTGAGTTTTCAGACTTTATGCCGACAGATATGTCGACTTACTAAAACCCATTCTGAGAAAGGAATTAAATGAGATATGCCCACAAAAAATCAGTGCTCTAAGGAACAGGTTAGTTTTAATAACGAATTCAAGGATGTTAAAGATGTTATTATCGGCGTAACTGAAATAAATGTAGAAAAGGCAGTTTGAGTACTACCAAAAGGCTCTGACTAATTGTAACGAGATTGCTCAACAAGTAGGATTGTTTGAAATGACAATGGAGGAAATTAACACAGTAAGAGCTGGAAAATAAATTATGTAAGAAATAATACGTACCTTATATCTTCAAAAAATCTCTAGCGATTATTCAATATAATATGGAAACTGTTGGTAAGACTTTACTAGATTTTCAGGCAGATTGGGTTAGAGTTGTTGATAAAGGGTGTGCAGATTATAACTCGCTGAGTACCGACGAACGAGTTTGGTTTAACCTGGAGTCCTTAATTGGCCAGGTCGATAATGGTGGCCTTATCAGTCACTATTATAATTCTGGAGCTGACCATAATAAAGAGACAATGGAGGATCTGATAAGCCTCGGTTTTTCTGATATAGCTGATCTGCTTATTCAAATCAATAGCCTGTTTTCTAATCGTCAGCCGCCAACTAATATGGACGAACGGAATGATATAATTTCAAGTTGGCCGGATGGTAAGTACGATGACTTTTTTGAGAAACTGGACGGAGCATTTTACCGGAAGGAAAAAGAGCTGGAAAATAGCCTTGTAAACTATATTGAAGCTAAAATCTTAAAAAGATGAATTTTCGTTTTTATATCCTGTCGTTGTTTGGTTGTGCATTTCTCAATACAAACCTCACTCTTGCACAGCCAATTTCCATTCCCGCCGAGGCTCAGCAGGCGGCTAAAGCGGTGCGGCCGCAGGCGATTGAAGCCCACATGCGGTACCTGGCCGACGATAAACTCGAAGGGCGTAAACCCGGCACGCGGGGCTTTGAGATGGCGGTTGCCTACGCCCAAAACCAACTCAGTGCGCTGGGCCTGAAACCGGCGGGTGAGCACGGCACCTACCGGCAGGCCGTACCCCTGCGCCGGTGGCAGGTGCGCGAGGAAGCCAGCACCCTGAGCCTGACCCAATCCGGCGCAACGCAGACGCTGACGTACGGCAGGGGGTTCATCCTCAACCCCCTGCCCGACCATGCCAAAAGCGACGTGAACGCCCCAGTGGTCTTTGTCGGCTACGGCGTGTCGGCTCCCGAATTGGGCTACGATGATTACGCCGGTATCGACGTGACGGGTAAGATTGTCGTCTTTGTGAACGGTGCCCCGGCTACATTTCCGTCCAATCAGCGGGCGTACTACGGATCGGCGAAGGCGGAAATTGCCGTCGCGCACGGGGCCGTCGGCACCATCGCCTTCAACCTGCCCACCGATCTGCGGAGCCGCATCGAAACGGCCTCGCCCCGCGCCCGCCAGGGTATTTACCGCTGGTTGGATAAGCAGGGCAGGCCACAGCGCACGTTTCCGGCCATAAAAGGGTCGGCTACGATCAGCGATTCCACGGCGCGGCTGCTGTTCGCGGGTGCATCGGTGCCTTTCATGGACGCCGTGCTGCGGGCACGGCAGAACAAACCGCAGGCGTTTCCGCTGACGGCCACCGTACACATGCAGACCCGAACCGACGCGGTGGAAGATGTGGCCGGGCAGAACGTCGTGGCCCTGCTGCCCGGCTCCGACCCGCTGCTGAAAAATGAATACGTCGTTTACGTCGCGCACCTCGATCACCTCGGCATCGGTCGTCCGGTGAAGGGCGATTCGATTTACAACGGGGCGCATGACAACGCGTCGGGCGTGGCCATCAATCTGGAAACGGCCCGGCTGTATTCGCTGCTGCCCAAAGCCCCCCGGCGGTCCATTCTGTTCGTGGGCGTGACGGGGGAGGAGATGGGCCTGCTCGGCTCGGACTATTTTGCCAGTAACCCGACCGTACCAAAGGCCCAAATCGTCGCTAACCTGTGTCTCGACATGCCGTTTTTCTTCCACCCGCTGCTCGACATTGTGCCCTACGGGTCGGAGCATTCCAGCATGAAAGATGCGGTAGAAACGGCGGCTAAATTTGTGGGCGTTCAGATTGCCAAAGACCCGATCCCGGAGCAGGCCGTGTTCATGCGCTCCGACCATTTCAGTTTCGTGCGGCAGGGCATTCCGGCCATCTACGTCAAAAGCGGCTCCCAGACTGGCAACCCAAATCTCGACGGGACCAGGCTCAACCTCGACTGGCGGGCCACGATTTACCACTCCCCGCAGGACGACATGAATCAGCCGTTCGATTTCAACGCGGCCGCCAAACATGTGCAGTTGCAGTTTCTGATTGGCTACCTGACCGCCCAGGCCGATGGGCGTCCGGTCTGGAACCCCGGTGACTTTTTCGGCACGAAATTCGGGTCGGCGGCTCCGGTGAAGTAGTTACGCTATGTGAAATTCAATTCTTGCCCGTATAGAGTAGTTCAGGCGTAAGTTTTGTCACGGTGAGGTTTTTGTCATGCTGACGGAACGAAGCATCTTAGCTACAAAGTCTCCAAGATGCTTCGTTCCGCACCGGCGGACCGCTCAGCGTGACAATACCCCCGACGACAAAAAACAAGCATGACAAACCCTCCAATAGGGTAAAAAAACAGTGCCATTATGATGCTGACCACAAGCCCGTTGCCGGTACCCGATAAATTACCCCGCGTGGGAACCACGATATTCACCGTCATGTCGAAGCTGGCGGCTGATACCGGGGCGTTGAATCTTTCACAAGGTTTTCCGAGTTTCGACGCCGACCCCGCGCTGGTATCGCTCGTGACGCACTACATGCAGCGCGGGTTCAACCAATACGCACCGATGGCGGGCGTTCCGGTGCTGCGTGAGGCTCTGGCGCAGAAAACGGCCGACGTGTACGGGATTCAATACGACCCGGATACGGAAATCACCGTAACGTCGGGGGCGACGGAAGCCATTTTTGCCGCCGTAACCGCCGTGGTTCAGCCGGACCGGGGCGATGGACCAGACGAAGTTCTGGTGTTTGAACCGGCCTACGACAGTTACGTTCCGGCCATCGAACTGAACGGTGGTCGGCCGGTATTCGTCACGCTGACCCCGCCCGATTACCGCATCGACTGGACGGTGGTGGCCGCTGCGATTACCGATAAAACACGGCTGATTATGGTCAACACGCCCCATAACCCCACCGGCCGCGTCTGGACAACGGATGATTTGAACCAGTTGGCCAACCTTGTCCGGGACCGCGACATCTGGATCGTGAGCGATGAGGTCTACGAACACATTGTGTTCGACCGGTACGCCGTCGCGGGGCGGACGCATCACTCGCTGATGACCCACCCGACGCTGCGGGAGCGGACATTCGTGATCGGTTCGTTCGGGAAAACGTTTCACATCACGGGCTGGAAAATCGGGTACTGTTTCGCCCCCAAAGACCTGACGACCGCGTTTCGGAAAATTCACCAGTTCCTGACATTCAGCACCGTCACGCCAATGCAGTACGCTTTAGCCGACTACCTGAAACAGCCCGATCACTACCAGTCACTGTCGGCTTTTTACGAACGCAAACGGGACTTGTTCTTAGCCAGCATCCGCGACAGCCGCTTTACGTTTACGCCCGCCGAGGGCAGCTTTTTTCAGATGGTTTCCTACGCGGCCATCACCGACGAACCCGACTACGACCTCGCCGTGCGGCTAACCAAAGAGATTGGGGTGGCCTCGATTCCCGTATCGGTATTTTACGACCAGAAAAATGATTACCGGATGCTGCGGTTCTGCTTCGCCAAAGACGACGACATGCTCCAACGCGCCGGTGAACGATTGAGTCGGTTATAAATTATTGATTGACAATTGGTTGCACTATTTCTTAGGTATTGAGTTCATCATACCGAAAAACCGTTTCGGAGCTACCCGCGACGCAATCCGCAACGCTTTCACCCGACCCACCGCAATTTCGTACCGGTCTTCGGCCATGCTTTTCAGCGTTTCGTCGGCCACGGCTTCCGGTGCGATGCCGTTGCGTGGCTGACCCCGGCGTTCCCGCGCGCCCTGATCCAATTCCGTTTCGACAATCGGCGGCAATACCTCGAATACCCTTACCGTCGTGTCGCGCAGTTGGTGACGCAGGCTAAGCGACAGCGAGTGCAGGGCTGCTTTGGTCGCCGAATAAACCGGGGCAATGGCTAACGGTACCAACGCCAGCCCGGACGATACCTGCACGATGGCTGCCGTTGGCTTCGTCATCAGATGGGGAACGAACAGGGCGGTCAGGTGGACGACGCCCTCGAAGTTGATGGCGATTTCGCTGTCGCCGGTATCCAGGTCGCCGGTGCCCTTCCGAAAGTCAATTTCCCGCTGAATGCCAGCGTTGTTAATCAGCACGTTAAGTGCCGGAAATTCAGTTACAACCCACGCAAAGAGTGCCCGCCGGTCGTCGGCCTTACCCACGTCGCAGACCCGGATGTGGAGGGCGGGGTGTTTGGCCTGCACCTCGCGCAGCTTACGCTTGCGCCGACCGCAGATAAGGACGGTGTTGCCGCCGGTTAAAAACGCTTCGGCGAACGCCAGGCCAATGCCGGTGGCTCCGCCCGTAATGAGAATCGTATTTCCGCTGGTTTTCATGGGTACCGACAAGGTAACAGAGTGATGGGTGAGACTGATTTTCGATCGGCGAAGATAGCCAAATCACGCAGACAGGTTGACGGTGTGGCCGTCCGGGTCGGCCACACGGGCGAATCGATATCCCTGATAGACAGGCATTCCACGAATCGGTGTACGACGCATACCCGGTGGTAATGAGGTGGCATGGGTAGCATCGACTTCGGCGGGGGCGTGGCATTTGACCTGTAGATTCATCCAGGCTATTCCGTAGCCTCCCGGTATCAGGCAATAGCGTTTATTGCCCGATCTTTACGAAACTTACGGTATAATCGACTCGTTACCAATGACTCCATTTCCACAGGATACGCCACCCGACGCCCGGTCAGTACCCGCTCCCGATGCGTTAACGCCTGCACCCGGCAGGCTGGCCAAACTCAAGAAAGACAAAAAGAAGAAGGCCAGCAAAGGCATCGAGACCCTGTTTCGCACCACTCTGTCGAGCCATCTTAAACTGAGCGAGATGGCCGACCGGAAAGCGAATCTGATGATTTCGATCAATACCATTGTCGTTTCCATTGTCATCTCCGCCTACGCCCGGAAGTACGAGGTACCCGGTAATTTGCTCATTCCCAGTATACTACTGCTGTTCGTCTGCCTGATTACGATTGTCGTCTCATTGATTGCGACCAATACGACCATTTCGCCGATCCCGAAGCCGATGGGTGAGCCGGCAGAGCATCCGGTCGATCTCCTGTTTTTCGGTTCGTACACCCGGCTAACCGCCGACGAATACCGGCATAACGTGCGCCAACTGATTGGCAATGACGAAGATCTCTACAACAGCCTGATCGACAATGTGTACGCGCAGGGTAAGGTGCTGACCCGCAAATACCGGCTGCTGCGGTTCGCTTACCAGTTTTTCATGATTGGCTTCTCGGTCGTTATCGTGCTGACGGCCGTACTCCTGTTTTTTGCCCGGTAGCTTACTTCAACCCTTTGATCATTACCCCCGATTGAGTGCCTGCACCGAATACGCGCCGGGCCACTGCGGGTTTATTGATGAGGGCATAAAACTCATCCAGGTATTTCAGGGTACGCTTTACGTAGGCTTTGTTCAGTCGACTATCCTCCTGATAAAGAGCGTAGAACCGGGGTTTCACCCGGTTGAAGGCATCGAATACCCGCTGAAAAACGGGCATCGGATAGCCCAGGCCCCGGTACGTGCGTTCGCGCACCGACTCCAGGCCGAGTTGTTCGGCGGGTTTGGCGTAGGTGGCTTCCACAATACCGGCGTGGTCGAAATCGTACGGCACCGGCACCGAACCCGTCCGGCCGTTGTCGTACAGCCGGATGTTGTGCAGGTACGGAACCGACCAGTCGGTGTTGCCAATCATGTACTCGAACACCGCTACTGTGGCCATCGTCAGCGAATCGGCATACCCCATTGTCGTCTGTTTCGTGTTGCTGAGGGCCACGCCATTGCGTTTGGCCACGTCGCCCTCGTCTTCGAGCAAAAACGCCCAGTGGGTTTCGGGCGCACGTTTCCCCAGCGAATCGGCATAGGTGACGCGGGCCAGTTGGGCGCGGAAACTCAGGTCGGTAAGTTGGTTGTAAAGTTTATACACGAGGTATTCGCGCACCACCCACTCGTCGACCTGGCAGTGGGTTACTAATTTTAGTTTGTTCTGACGGGCAAACAGGGTGTTCTGTGTCTTCTTCTTGGGCAGGTCGATCAGCAGGGGAGGGAACGGACAATTCACGGTGTTACGCCGGAAATTGCCCCGTACTTTCAGTGTGAGGGGCAGCGTAACGGTTTTTTGCTTATCCTCTCCGTACGTGAGCAGCGCCGGGTGTGCCGTCGGCGACTCGCCCCGGTCGCGTAGTAGTACGCGCAAATTGGCGGTCAGCGTAAACGAAACGGTGCTGTCGCTGGTAAAGAGCAGGAGTGGGGCCGATGGTGTTGTCTGGGCGGATATACCCGATGCACACATCAGGCAGCCGCTAATCAGGAGGAGCCGGACCGAGCGGCAGGGTGTTTTCATGGCGTCTAAATGGGTAAATGGATCGTAAATTCGGTGCCCTCGCCTTCTTTACTCTCGACGGTCAGTGTGCCGCCGTGCCCTTTGGTGATAATGTCGTAGCTCAACGACAAGCCGAGACCGGTGCCTTCCCCGATGTTTGCTAAGGGGCAGCCCGGTCGGCGGCAGGCTGTCGACCCGAAACAGTTCCTGGGCCACCGCCGGTTGGCCAAAGCCCGCGACCGGTATCAGGATGAACAGTGTGGTGAGTAGTCGTCGTTTCATGGGTAAAGAGGAATAGCCTGCAGGATGCACTAACCCGGACTACACTCACTTCACCGCTTTAGTACTCAGCCAGCCCGCCCGAAACTGCTGCTGTTCGGGTGTGAGCGTAAGGCCCGCCTTTTCGTTGGTCAGCACCGTGTAGTTGGGGTTTTCGGCCAGCGTGAGGGTGGCGGTTTGGGGTTCACCCCGGTGCAGATACCGAACCTGAATCGCATCGCCGGGTTTGTGAGCCGCCAGTAGCGCGGGCAGGGCAGCGGTTTTAGTAATCGCCTGACCGTCCACCGCCGTTAGTACATCATCAACATCCAGCCCGGCCATGTAAAGTGGTGTGCCACGTACGGTGTTGCTCTGGATAACTAAGCCATCGGCCGTTTCCCGGTAGCGCACCGTGCCCATCCAAGCCTGGCCGGGTTGCGCTTTTTTGACCGTAAAACCAGCTTTCGCCAGCAGCGCCGTGTAATCAATCGGTTCGTGGCCGTAGATGTATTTCTGGAAGAAGCTCCGGGCAAAGTCGGCGGTTGCCACGAGGCCCAACTCGTCGGCCAGTCCGTCAACAGTATACGGCACTTCGGTTTTGCCAAAGCGTTTCCAGACGGCCCGCATGTACTCATCCAGCGATTTGTTCTGCCCGCGCAATTCTAAATCCAGGGCCAGCGCAATGGCGGCTCCGTAGGGATAGTACGAGGTAAACATATTGGGATAATTGCTGCGGTCGATGGACGTACCGGCATCCACAAAAACAGCGTGGCGACTGGCGTCGATGGGGGAGTATTGGGTCGCGCCGGGCGTCAGTAATTTGGTGTACAGGGCACCGGCGAGGGTTTCGGTGTACTCCTCAATGGGGGTGAACCCGGCCCGAACCAGTAGCAGGTCGCCGTAATACTGGGTGAACCCTTCGGCAAACCACAGCTCGTTGCTCATGTTGCTTTTCGTGAAGTTGAACGGCTCCAGCGTTTTGGGCCGGATGCGCTCCACGTTCCAGCAGTGGAAAAACTCGTGCGAAAACACGCCCAGCACGTCTTCCGGGCCGGTAAAAGCGAGGGGCACAGCAATCATGGTCGAGTTGCGGTGTTCCATACCGTCGCCCTTCACGTAGGGATTCAGGCTGGCCAGAAACGTGTAGCTGCCGTAATCGTAGGTGGGCCATTCGCCGTAAACCGCCCGTTCTTCGTCCACGACGCGGGCTACTTTCCGGGCAAACCCGTCGGCAGTCGTGTCGGCCACGGCCGCTTCCAGGGCCAGCCGGAAGGTGATGGGTTTGCCATCGGTGTTGGTCCGTTTCCACTCCTTAACCGCCAGTTTACCGATTTTCGTGGGCGAATCCATGAAGTACTGTAACCCCGGCGCGGTGAACGTGAACGGGTCGGTGGTCGGTACCAACTGGGTGGCAATTACGCCCGCGTTTCCAGTCGGCAGGTTAAATCTAACAGTGATAGATTGCTCATCTGAGCCGCTGAGCCACATAAACGTCGCGGGCATGTTCAGGTGAATGCTTTGCGGGTCGATGCCCATGTAGGTGCCATCGGGGAAGTTGCCGTAGAGGGTGTAGGTCACTTTTACCGTGCCATTGTGCTTCGGCACCTCGTACACGTCGCCGTCGGTGCGGTTAATCGGGAGGGGTTTGTTGGCTTCATCGTATGCCCGGACGTTATACACGTTTTTGCCAAACTCGTGCGTCGCGTACCGTCCCGGCGACGATCGGCTCATGCGGAAGGTGGCGGGTTGTTTGGGCAGTTTTGACACCGTCAGGCTGATTTCGGCTTCGTGGTGAATGGCGTTGGGGAAGGAGAGGTCGTACCGAATGGTCTGGGCACCGGCCATGGTGGTGGCGAACAGTGCAATGATAAAGAGCAGGATTATTTTCATGCGCCTAAAATAGCGAAATAAGCACCCCCGGCAACCAGGAGGGGTTGGGTTGTATCAGACCACGATTTCAATCGTGGGGTTGGGGCGTATGATCCCGGTGTAATTTTCAACCGTTTCAACGGTTCTGGATAGAAACCGTTGAAACGGTTGAAAATCAGGTCACGTCGTTATTGAATTCCCCGGTTAAAACCGTGGGCTGATACAACAAGTCCGATTCTCAACTCGCCAAC
>JBBQLG010000089.1:0-25608 GCA_038327655.1 Cytophagales bacterium | reverse complement strand
CCGCTCTTACATCGTTCATTAACTCGAATTGCTGACGCAAGTTTTTTATTTGCCCATCGTAGCCGATGGATTTTTGTAATTCATTATAATTTGCTTTCATTTGATAAAGCTACGGCTAATCGGCCAAAGTGGGAACTGCTGCTACTATGTAGAGGTTATGCGGCTTCTGCTTCTGAATGCCCAGCAAAGCAAAGCGGTCAGCGGACGCTCCGGCCTGTCGGCATCCGTCGAGATACCAGGCGGCTTGCCGGTCATATTCGTAGCAGTAGCAAGTTTGTTCAAAATCGCGCTGGCTACGGGCCGAAGTGGTTTTGATATCCACGATCAGGCCCTCGTCGGGCAACCACAAATCAAGTCGGGCTTTGCAGGGTAAGGCGGTTTGTTCGTCGTCCCAAAACTGCGCCGTTTCGCTGATAGCAGTGGCCCGGATACGGCTAAAAAATGAGTTAGCCCGTACCACATCGAGCATTCGGTTAAGCGGGGCTACGCCGGGGCCGTTCGGTTTAGGATCGCCGTTGGCATCTAACAACAGGAAATCGTGAAAGCGCGTACCGAATGTCTGCGCCTGGGTGAACGGCTTGGGCGATATACCCAGCAGTTGGTTTTTAAGTTCGGTCAGGTCGCTGTTGGCAACGCGGGGCAGTTGACGGTAGGTCATTGGGCCAAAGGGAAATAAGGATCAGCAAAAACAAGTAGTAAAAAGGGGGGGCCGGGGGAAATTCCCCCGGCCCGCGCCGGTTAGTCAAGCGAGATAAAGACTATGAACGGTTCTGTATATACGCTGTCCAGAAAACACACCTTTTGACGCACTTCCTCCACCGTCATTCTGGGGGCGGTGCTGTTGCCGCGCTTGTTACAACCGGATACTATCGCTTTGCCGTGAATCCGGCCCGTATAACCCTCAAACTGGAAAGCTGGCGGCTGTGGCTCTACTAACAGAGCTTCATCGTCCACCGTCAGCGCGTCGCCGTTGGGTTGGCGGCATACTACGTCAATGGTTTGGCAATCCAGATGCCCGTACAACGCCTGAAGGTTATTTACGTCCAATTCGACTTCTTCGACAACCTGCCGGGTCGGGTCAATGCTGATTACTTTGGTTAACTTGCTCATTATCATTGATTGTTCGGATCGCCGAACCGTTGAAAGGTTTTAAAATTGGTCTCCTCACTTAGAATGACGTGGCTGTTACCGGCCTGGTCGTAAGCGTCAAAACACCATAGCTTGGCAATCTCGCGGGGGCTGTACGCCGTGCTGAACGTTCGCCCGTCTGTGGTCAGAAATTCGTACATGGCAAGGGGTAAAAGTAGGAAGGGGGCCGAACGGCTGACCGTTTCGCTGTAACCTGACCGGCGAACCGTTCGGCTTTTCCTATTTACTTGGTGAGCAAGGCCGTTTCCTCGTCGCCGTTGTTACCCTCGGCAAAAGGATTGTAGAAGTTGTGCGCCGTTTTCGTATCGGCCACGTCCGTAAGGGTCTCCTGCCGGAAAAACTTACGGGTTTCGGCGTATGCCTTTAGTTCGTTGGTGCGTTCCAGGTCGCTCAACTCATACCCAAATTTGGCAATATGATAAACGCCTTTGGGCTTAATCTTGCCGTTCTCCTTGCGCTCGGCGGTGGCCGTAATCACCACATCAGCAAGGGTTTGATCGTCGTAGTACAGCGGCTCAATCAGGCGGAAAATATTGTCCACCGAATAGCCGTGAAAGAGTAGGGCGGAAACGCAATTCTGCGCGTCGATGAAAAAGATTTCGGCCCAATTCTTCGTACCCATGTTCAGGATATTATCCCGAAAAATTCGCCACGCCAACGGTTGAAAGGTCAGCGACGGGCCGATTTTATCCACCCCGTTAATGTTAAAAACGCCCTCTTTCGCGTCAAAACGGTACTGTTTGGGGTGGCCTTCCAAATACTTGTACTTGCTCACAATCTCGCCGGTCAGGGGGTGTACTTTCTCCCATATTTGCAGGGAAGGGGCGGTTTGCAGGGCAACGGTTTGGCCGTTTTCTGTATCGGGCGTTACGGTCAGAACGTCGGGGGTGTTGATGGTTTCCATCGGTTTGGTTTGGTTAAATTGATTGGTTACTGCGGTTACTGCTTTGCCGTTTGCTTTCATGGTATTGTTTGTTTTGAGGGGTGAAAGTTTAGCCCGGAGGTTGCCCAACCGGGCCGTTGATTGGTTTAATCGTAATCGGGTTCGTATTCTCCGGCTTCGGTTAGCGCGGCTTCTTCGATGGCTTCCTGCGCGTCGGCACTAAAGCAGGTCAACGGGATAAGTTGATTGCCGAACCTGACCGCCTTAATGTCCACTTCGTCGGGGTCTCCGGGATGCCAGTAATCGGCGGGGCTTCCGGGCGTATGGCTAAACTCTACCTCCAATTCGATTTCCAGCGTTATCGTCGTCGTCATGGCTGCAAGGGGTCAGAATGGCAGATCGTAGATAAACTCCTCGACCGATGGCATATAGAGTGCCTGCATGGTGCTGGTCAGCGTTCCGCGCTCTTCGTGGTTGTGGTGGCCGTTGAGCGTAATCGAGTATGACGGGCTTGGTTGCGGCTCCGGCTCCTCGGCCATCTCCTTTTTTGGGGTGGTTTCGAGCATCCCCAAACCGACCATTGCGGCCCGTCGTGCGGCTTGGTACTCGGCTTCGGTAATCAGCGCGTTACCTGCCGATAGTGCGTACTGCGCGGAATACGGGTTCCGCTCTACCTTCTCCCGTCCGAACGCCGGGCAGCAGATTTCGACCGTGTTGGTCTTGGTGTTTACCGCGTAGAATAGGGTAGCGGCTTCGTGCTTGATGAATACATTCATGTGCTTTTCTCTATCATTGATTACTCTATAAAGATAATACATAGCACTAATAAATACAATGCACTATAAATATTTATGCAGTTATTTTCTTGATGCCCGACTCTTTATTTCCCTTAGGCCCATTTTTCAGTTATCAACTAAATTCCTAACAGCAACCATCTGGTAGCCAGATACATAATGCCAAATCCATGTTTGCACGGGTGAGGTACGAACTGGTGCTTTTTTCGTGCTGACACGGGCCGACGCGACCTTAGGAGCGACGGTTGGTGTCAGCACGGGCCGCTGGGTAGGGTTGCCGCAAACAAATGATTTGCTATCTTTACAGACAGTGCATAGTATCTATAAATGCACCCAAACTATGAGCACATTAAAGACCGTATCAGACGAGCAAAAAGGCCCTGGTCGCCCCAAATCAAAAGTCAGGCGTGAGGAAAAAGCCAACCCAAATGAATACAAGACAATGTTACTGGAGCCGTATATGCACCGGGATTTGAAGAAAGTGTCGGCCCTTTTAGGAAAAAATATGCGGGACTACCTCGAAGAAATATTCTACAGCAACCCGGACGTGGCCAGGACATTGGCGAATATAAAAAAGCTGGAAGAAGCCTGACCAGGCCGCAAAACTGACTCAACACTCATGATGAATTTGGAACATATCGCGGACAGTCACGCCAATCTAATTGGACAGAGACTGGCTATTTTCAGGAAACATATTGGCTTAAGCCAGCAGGATATAGCTGACCAGCTTGGTACGACGCAAAACCTAATTTACCGACTTGAGAAGGGCCTGAATACCTCTATTTTGATGGCGATGCAGGTAGCTCATTACTATCGACAATATCATAAGCTCAATTTGGAATGGCTAATTAACCCGGAACCAACTGACAGTGAATTTGCACCTATGATTGTAAACGATGAGCTTAATCTTCGCAAAAAGATTGGCTTGTCGGATCGTAAGAAATTAGCCATCCTCGAAAAATTTATGCGAGAATTTAGTGCGCTGGAAGAGCGTGATTAAATTTATCAGTAGAGACGGGTTCAAACTAATAGATTAAAGCAATGACGACGAAAGACATTTTCCGTGCTGACTACACCTATACTATCGAAGGCAGCGTCATCGCTATCATTGATCTCGACCTCGGCAACCGCAGTGTCACCAACGACATTGACAACGTCATCGGCGACATTCGCACCGAACTCGGCGACCTGTCGGGCTACGCAGTTATTTACCGCGATAGCATGGGACGTTGGGATGGGATACGCTTGGTACGTGATGTAGTGCATTTCTACGCGCTCAATGAAATCAACCAGGAACAGGCTCAGGCGCGGTTGCTGCATTTAGTAGAGGCATAAAATCAACCCCACGATTGATGGATAACCAAGAACTGCAAAACCAAAAGCCCGTTGATCCGCGCTTGCCGATTATTCTGAACCAGATGATAATCGATGTAGCGAATCCCGACAATCATTATTTTGTATCAGCCAATTATTTCGATTTCATCGCTGAAGACCACGAACATCGCCGTCGGTACCTAAATCCGGTTTACGTACATCAGGACTCTGCCTGGAATCTGAAATTGACGGAAGAAGAACTTGTGTTAGATGTTGTGTTGGCACCCGGCCCAAACGCTCTTAAAGAGCGCATACGAATTCCCCTCAATCAAATTTATAGTGTCCACCAAAACCGTACAGGGGGTATGTTTGAAAGTGACGATCTGATCTTTCACGAATCAGGAAAGCTAAAAATGCCCCCGCTGAACTGATTGCTATGCGTCATCCAATCGAAAAATACAATCAGATGCAGGCTGACACGCTGGCTCAAATGCCTGAAGAGAAACGTGACTTCTGGGCGCGGATGTTTCGCATCGGCAACGCGACTTATTGCTATCAAAACCAATTCGGTGAGGTGACAGGGCTCTCGTCAGACGCTGCCTCGGACAAACTGTCGAGCATAGGATCATCAGCAGATCTGCTGGAATGGTTGGAACAGCAAATAGCAGCCAAACCCGAAAGCCGATCCGTAAATGAATGGCTACAAATTTACTTTGACGAGTATCTGGAGGGTTTGCCCAATGATCGGGTGAGAGAGGGCGAACGCCAGCGCGGACTGGAAGAAGCCAAACATGGCTGGCCCTTCCGTCGCTACGTGCTGGAACGAAACGATTTCGGTCAGACCGAATTCATGCGCCTGAATCTGAATGAGGGCGATTACGCTTTCTATGTAGAGTCAGCAGCCCCGCATTTGGGTAAGCCCGGCTGAAAGCCCCTAAAACTGTCCTGAAATAATCCCTTTGCCAAGAAGCCCTGTCTGGATCGAACCAGCAGGGCTTCTTCATGCAGTTTAGTGTCCGGCGTTAATCACCTGCTTTAATTTGTTGACTTTCAGCGAGTTATCAATAAAAAGGCCCCGCCTTCGCTCATAATCCTGCCTGGCGGATGTATGGCTCGAACAACAACACCCGACGGTCGTCCGAAGCCTTAAACAGGAATGGCCGCACGTCGTCAGCCATCGCCTGCATATCCAGCGTCTGACAGTGAACCTGTAGACGTTGCCGAAGCTCTTCCCCAGTACTGATCCCAACCTTAGCCATCAGGTAGGCATAGTTCGGCCTGATCCCCTGGCCCAGCAGGAACACAGCGTCATAAAAATCACGGCCTTTATTGCGGCTACGATTCAAAATGGCGTAGAACTTCTGTGCCAATAACAAATCCATCGGCGTGGTATAAATCTGGGTGAACACATCGAAGCGGTTAAGCAGATACGGCTCCGGCGTAAAGTCGAAATCCTGAGGTTCCGTGTCCAACTGGATCAAAATCTTCTCTTCCCGGTAGCCGCTCAATCCCTGCTCAAAGAGCAGAGCCGGGAATTTGATGTGGCAGTGGTAAGCCCCTTTCATTACCAACCGCATCTCCACTTCGTAGCCTTCCAAGCGTAGCCCGGCCACGATCACGTCGGCCAACGCGCCAAAGTCGGCTTCGGTAATTCCCGTGTTATCAAAGTCCAGGTCTTCTGAAAAGCGTTGGTTACCATGCACAATCCGCAGGCAAGTACCACCCAGAAACGTAAAGCAGGCCGCAAAAGCACTATCGTAAATAAGCTGTAAGAGCTTGTATTGCAGATACTCCCGCAGGATAAACCGGCTGAAGGGTTGAAGCCCAACGGGGTACTGCTGCAGAATCTGGTTCAGGTCAAGCATACTGGTCTATGTACTCGTAAAGCACCCGGATTCGGCGCGTTAGTTGATTGACCCCAAAAAGGTCGAGGTAGGTCTGTAGTCGGCGCCGGTCGAGCTGAGTTTGCAGCAACGAAGCGTTGAGTCGCATGGCGGCAAAATCCTCGATGTCGGTCAGGTGGGTGTTCAAGTAGCAATAGTCGAGCAACGCTTTCTCCAAGTACGCCATCAGCACGGGTCGATCCACACCAGAGCTGGGAGTCGATGCCCGCAGTACCTGGTAGCCAAAGTACCGGGTTGGCTTGAGATGCCGGTAGGAGAAGGACGCGACTGGGGTATGGATAGTGTGGGTCTTGCGGGAGCTCACCGAGGTCAGTGCATAGACACCTTCTGGAATCATGCCATAAAACGAGAGGGCTGTTTCGAGCGAGAGGTAGGATGGCTGGTAGATTCGGTTAGCGGTGAACCAAAGCAGGTTTTCATCAATGGACGTTTCACGGAAAAGATACCAGCGGTTGGCCAGCCGCTGGATATAGTCTTTTTGCTGCCACTCGACCAATCGCCGTGGGTCGAAGGTAGGATAGCATTTGAGTACATCGTGGGTCGAGAAAAGGCCCAGATGGCTGAATTGCTGCTGAATAGTAAGGTAATTCATTTCTAAAAGTTGTCAAATATAACATTTTTTAGAAACAAAGCGGTACTATCCAGCTAAACATGAAGAAAATAACGTCAGTTTTTAAGCCAAATCCCTGTCCTTCTAAAATCACCTGTTTTATAACGCCATGACATAGTATAGACAAAACGGCAAAACAAGGGCCGGGTCGCTCACCAACTGGCAAGACAGAACCAATTCCTGACCTTCTCCATTTTTGACACCCCGTTGCACGATGTTGGGGCGTACCTTTGTGGGCGTGAAGTGGTTAACGACCGTTCTGGTACTTTACCTGCTTGGCCTGCCGCTCTGGCCCTGTGCAGACGAAGCCCTGCCCCTAACCGGGCCGGAGAGCCATGCCGCATTTGCCTGTGCCGGGTCCGAATCGCCAGCCGCTCCAAATCATCACCCCGATGTCTGTTCGCCGTTTTGTCGCTGCGCCTGCTGCGGGGTTATCGTCACCCTGATGTTTGGAGACACAAGGCGAAACGGTTCATTTTGATAAGGGGGAGCCGACAGACGGACTTTCACGCAGGTTTGGCCGGTACATTACGGCGTTGAGCCGGTTGGTGAAGCGGAATGGGCCAGCAACCCCACCCGGACGTATTGACGAATACGCCGACGGTTCCATACCAACAGCCCGGCAGCCCCGGCCAGATATAGCCAGCCCATGCTCGTCAGCACCCGGATGGTACGGGCCTCGTCTTGTTGAAACGCAAACGCCAGGGCAAACTGAACCGCAAACAGGCCCAGCAGAATCAGGGCACTGAGTAGGCTTAGGCGGAGCCGCAATAGCAGGGCTACGGCAAACAAAGACTGGCTGGCTGTCAAAAAGAATTCTTCCCGTTGCCGGGTATCGAGGGGAAAGGGCGTAAAGTGGTGAGCACCCAGTGCATAGGCCAGCGGAATCATGCCCACCAGCAGCGTCCACTGGTTAATTTTATCACTGACAAGTGCCCCCAGGGCGGCCGTAGGTCGTCTGTTCAACACAAAGATCACGACCAGAACTACTTCCGGCATTTCGCTGGCTAAGGGAGCCACCCACTGCACGAGCAGAAATGGATCAATACCCAGCACCCGGCCAGTGGCCAGCATGGCTTCGGCGAAGGGTTCGGCTGCCGTCAAAATGACCCCGACCGCTACAATGGTCAGCCCGCCCATAATCAGCCACTGTCGGATTTTGGGTAGTTCAGCCAGGGCCGCAGCCGGGCCAACTTCGGGTTCCTTATCATCGTTGTCCCCTTTGGGCAACCGACTGAGCCGCCACAAATAGGCACCAAAAACGGTGAGTAATACTACGAAATCAAGCCAGTCGATGCGCCCTTTGGCAACAATGACGAACGAATACAGACTGGCTACGGCGAGATAAGCAATTTCGGCGGCATTGTCCCAGCGCAAATCGACCGCCCGCCGACCGCTGCGCCACCAGTGGAGCAAGACGATCAGGGGCCAGCCGACACCAATCAGCAACCGGTTGGCCCCGGTCATGTTAGCCGCAGCAAAGCCAGCGTAGGTCGATTGTGGATGCTGCCCGGCCTGAAAGGTGTAGTAGAGGTCGATGGCATATTCAGGCAGGACGGTTATCAGGGCCAGTACGCCAATGGCCAGCCCCTGGGAAACGTGCTCTTCAGCCGCTTCGGCCCCCCAGGAAAGCAGGAAGCCCGCGCCCAGAATGGCGACAAAAAAAACGCCCGCTTCTACAGAAGGGGCTAGCTGGGTGTGAGTCAGGCGGAGGTAGAAACCGGGCAGGGTTACTGACACCGCCAGCGCAACAAATAAACCGAATCGGCGCATAAAGCGAAAGATAAATCTATTGATTGTACCGGGCCTACCCAACCGCATAAGCCCCTGTTGGCTCAACCCGGTTATACCTGCAATGGTTTTAACTAACTGTGCTCCCCTCTGAATTCGATGGCAGGAGGGTGTCCCGCAGGATACCAAAGGCCCTACCTTCTCCATTTTTGACACCCCGTTGCACGATGTTGGGGCGTACCTTTGTGGTCATGAAGTGGTTAACGACCGTTCTGGTGCTTTACCTGCTTGGCCTGTCGCTCTGGCCCTGTGCAGACGAAGCCCTGCCCCTGACCGGGCAGGCAGGCCGGGCCATGCTGACTAGTGCGCCCGTTACGGCCCGGCATCACAACCACCATGACCAGTGCAGCCCGTTTTGCACCTGTGCCTGCTGCGCGGCTACGGTCACGACACCACCGCCGTTTCTTAGTCTGCCTGCGGTGTCTGCGCCGATGTCCCGGCCCGCGGTGGTGCTGACCGCCATGTACCCGGCTGACCTGCCCGCCGGTCTTCTCTTTGCCATCTGGCAACCCCCCAAACACCGGGTCTGAACGCCCTTTGCCCGTAACCCGTCTGCCTGACCGTATTCGTCCTCCGAAGCGGTATGCAGTCGGGTTGTGTGCAGCATCTTTTTGTTTTCACCTCCCTGTTCAGACTCATCTATGCTGGATGCCATTATCCGTTTTTCGATTCGGAACAAACTCATTATCGGCCTCTTTACGCTGGCCTTAGTCATTTGGGGAAGCTATTCCCTCAGCCGACTCCCCATTGATGCCCTGCCCGACATCACCACCAATCAGGTACAGATCATCACCCGGTCGCCGGCGTTGGCCGCCCAGGAGGTCGAACGGCTCATTACCTTTCCCGTCGAACAGACGATGGCGACTATTCCGCAGATTGTGGAGGTACGGTCTATTTCGCGCTTCGGGCTGTCGGTCGTTACCATCGTTTTTACCGAAGCTACCGACCTGTATTGGGCGCGGCAGCAGGTGAGCGAACGGCTGGCCGATGCCCGCGCCCAGATTCCGGCCAGTGCGGGCGAGCCATCGCTGGGGCCGGTCAGCACGGGTTTAGGCGAGATTTACCAATACGTGATCTACGCCAAACCCGGCTATACCACCCGGTATTCGCCGATGGAACTGCGCTCGATTCAGGACTGGGTCGTGCGCCGGCAACTCCTCGGCACGCCCGGCGTGGCCGATGTGAGCAGTTTCGGCGGGTTGGTCAAACAGTATGAGATTGCGATTGACCCCGACCGGCTGCGGTCCTATAAACTGGGTATAAACGACTTGTTTACGGCCCTGTCGCGCAACAACCAAAACACGGGCGGAGCCTACATTGATAAAAAACCGAACGCCTACCTCATCCGGTCAGAAGGGTTGGTGGGCAGCCTGAGCGACATTGGCAGCATTGTGGTCCGGCGCACGGCGGGCGGTATTCCCGTCCTGATTCGGGATGTCGCCACCGTGCAGTTCGGCTCGGCGGTGCGCTATGGCGCACTGACCCGGAACGAAGCAGGCGAAGCGGTGGGTGCGCTGGTGCTGATGCTCAAAGGCGCGAACGCCAATCAGGTCATTGACCGGGTCAAAACCCGTATGGAGCAGATTCGGCGGACGTTGCCCGAAGGGGTAGAAATTCATGCGTTTTTAGACCGTTCGGCGTTGGTAAACCGGGCCATCGGCACGGTAACAAAAAACCTCATCGAAGGCGCGTTGATCGTGATCTTCGTGCTGATTCTGTTCCTGGGCAACCTGCGGGCGGGGCTGATTGTGGCCTCCGTGATTCCGCTGGCCATGCTGTTTGCCATCGGCATGATGACGGTTTTCGGCGTATCAGGCAACCTGATGAGCCTGGGAGCCATTGATTTCGGACTCATAGTGGACGGGGCCGTAATTATTGTCGAAGCTACGCTGCATCATTTGAGCCTGAATAAATTAACCCGGCTTAATCAGGGGCAGATTGACGATGAGGTGTTCACCTCGGCCAGCCGGATTCGTACCTCGGCGGCTTTCGGGGAGATTATCATCCTGATTGTGTACCTGCCTATTCTGGCCCTGATCGGTACCGAAGGCAAAATGTTCCGGCCCATGGCGGAAGTCGTCAGCTTCGCTATTCTGGGCGCGTTTATTCTGTCACTGACCTACGTGCCGATGGCCTCGGCCCTGTTTCTGAGCAAGAACATCCAACACAAAAAAACGCTGTCGGACCGGCTGATGGACGCGGCCCATCGCGGCTATACCCCCATTATCCGGGCTGCGTTACGGGTCAAAACGGGGGTGTTACTCGTCGCTGCCGGGCTGCTGGCGGGCAGTATCTGGCTTTTCACCACGCTGGGGGGCGAGTTTATTCCTACCCTCTCCGAAGGTGATTTTGCCGTTGAAATGCGGTTGCTGACCGGATCGGCACTCTCCCAAACGGTGGACAAAACACTGCTGGCTGCACGGGTGCTGAAACAGCAGTTCCCCGAGGTGAACGAGGTGATCGGCAAAATCGGCTCCGGCGAAATTCCGACCGACCCGATGCCTATTGAAGCCGCCGACCTGATGATTATCCTCAACCCGCAGTCGGAATGGAGATCGGCCCGTACCCAGGACGAACTGGCCGTTCAGATGGCCGAAGCGCTCAAGGCCATTCCGGGCGTTACGTTCGGGTTTCAGCAGCCGATTCAGATGCGGTTCAATGAACTCGTGTCGGGGATCAAGCAGGATGTGGCGGTCAAGATTTTTGGCGAAGATTTAGGCCAGCTTACCCACCTGGCGGGCCGAATCAGCCGCTTGGTCAGCAGCGTTTCGGGAGCCACCGATTTATACGTCGAGCAGGTCGAGGGCTTACCCCAGATTGTGGTCCAGGCCGACCGCGAAGCCTTAGCCCGCTACGGCTTAGCCGTTGACGACGTGAACCGAACCCTGAGCGCGGCCTTTGCCGGTGAAAGCGCGGGCTTAGTCTATGAGGGCGAACGGCGGTACGATCTGGTGGTGCGGCTGGCCGACGCAAACCGGCGCAGCATCGACGATGTGCGGAACCTGACCGTGGCCGTTCCCGACGGCACGCCGGTCCCCCTCGGTGAGCTGGCCCGCGTTGAGATGAAAACCGGCCCCAACCAGATTCAACGCGAAGATACCAAACGGCGGCTCACCGTCGGGTTCAACGTGCGCGGTCGGGATGTGGAAAGCGTCGTGACCGAACTGCAACAAAAGATCAACGCGCAGATCAAGTTTCCAACGGGGTATTACGTCGCGTATGGCGGTCAGTTCGAGAACCTGATCGAGGCCCGGCAGCGGCTGGGGGTGGCCGTTCCGGTGGCCCTCGCCCTGATTTTTTTGCTGCTGTTTGTTACCTTCAACTCGGTGCGGCAGGCCGGACTGATTTTTACGGCCATTCCCCTGTCGGCCATCGGGGGGGTGCTGGCCCTGTGGCTGCGCGGGATGCCGTTCAGCATCTCGGCGGGGGTGGGCTTTATCGCCCTGTTCGGGGTAGCCGTGCTGAACGGCATCGTGCTGATTGCCGAATTTAACCGTATCCGGCGCGAAGAAGGCGAAACCGACCTGAATGCGGTGATTTTCCGGGGAACCGCCATCCGGCTGCGGCCCGTGTTGATGACGGCAACGGTGGCTTCGCTGGGATTTTTGCCCATGGCACTCTCGTCGTCGGCGGGGGCCGAGGTGCAACGGCCCTTAGCCACCGTCGTGATCGGGGGCCTGATTACGGCTACCCTGCTGACGCTGATTGTGTTACCGATTCTGTATTATTTAGAGGAAGCCAAGTTTGGCAAAAAGTCCGCACCCCCGGCTCCCGTCACAGCCTCGACGGCGGCCGGCTGGTGGCCCCTGTTGCTGGTGGGGTTGCTTGGATTAGGAAGTGTGCTGCCGGTACGGGCGCAGGTACTGGCCCAACCGGGTCAGATGGGGCCGGTTTCGTTGTCGCAGGCGCTCGACCGGGCGTACCGGACCAACCCCAATCTGCGGGTCTCGGCCCTCGGCGTGTCCTATCAGCAAGCCCTGCGCGGCACGGCGGGCGACGTGGGTAAAACTGACCTGTCGGTTTCGGCGGGGCAATACAACAGTCGCTATTTCGACGGGTCGCTGACGGTGGGGCAACGGTTGCCCGCCCCGGCCCTGGTGCGGAGTTTGCAGTCGCTGGCCGAAGCCCGCACCACCGGAGCCGAAACCGAAAGCCAGCTCACGCGGCAGACGCTGGCCTACCAGGTCAAAGCCACCTACTATGCCCTGACGTACCTCTCGGCCCTGCGCCGTGCGCTGATCACCCAGGACAGTTTGCTGGCGGGCGTGGCGCGGGCGGCAACCGTGCGCCAGCGCACGGGCGAGGGAACCCAGCTCGAACAGACCGCTGCCAGCACCGCGTCGCGGCAGGCAGCGGTGTTTCTCCAACAGAATGCCGCCGACGCGCTGATGTTGCGCCGACGCTTGCAAACGCTGCTTGGCCTGAGCGACCTACCCGCCATCACCGACTCGGTGCTGACTGCCCGCCCCCTGCCCGTGCTGGACTCGGCCCGGGTTTCTCTGAACCCCGAAATCGCCCTGCTGCGCCAACAAATCGAGATTGCCCGGCGCGAAACCGACGTGGAACGGGCCAGGCTCAAACCCGATTTTTCGGTCAGCCTCACCAACCAATCCCTCCAGGGCTTTGAGCAGGTGGATGGAGCCGACCGTTTTTACGGCTTCGGCCACCGGTTCATATTCGGGCAGGTGGGCATTTCGGTGCCGGTGTTCAGCCGGCCACAGCGGGCGCGGATACAGGCTACCGACCTGGCCCGGCAACGCGCCGATGCCTCGCTGGCAGCCCGGCAACAGGGGCTGGCCGGTGAATTGGCCGAACAGCTACAGGCGTATCGTAAAAACCGGCAAACGCTCGATTACTACGAAACATCGGCCCTGCCGCAGGCCGCGCTCATTCGTCAGCAAGTGAACCGGGCTTACCGGACGGGCGAAATCGGCTACATCGAAGTGCTGCAAAACCTGCGGACTGCCAGCGACATCCAGACCGGCTACCTCCAGGCACTGAATGAGTTAAACCAAACCGTTATCACCCTCGAACTGCTGTCAGGCAATCCCCAACCATGAAGTCACGTCACTTAATCATCCTTTGTATGCTGGTCGGGGCGGGCCTGTCGGGATGCAATCACCCCGGCAAAACCACCGGATCGCCGGCCAGCGGAACAGCAACAACGACGACCTCCGAAGCGGCCAAACCTGATTCGGCCACCGGGACGGCAGAACCTGGTTTTGTCGAACTGACCGAAGCCCAGTTCCAGACGGCGGGGATTAAATTGGGTGCCATCGAATCCCGAACGTTGAGCAATCTGGTTCGGGCCAGTGGTATCCTCAACGCACCTCCGCAGCAGCAGGTATCGGTCTCGACACCCTACGGTGGCATCCTGAAAACGGCGAGTCTGCTGCCCGGCACCGCCGTTCGGCGGGGGCAGGTGCTGGCCGTGCTGGAAAACCCCGAATTTATCCGGTTGCAGCAGGAGTATCTGGAAACAATCAGTCAGTTGACCTTTCAGCAGCAGGAATACGACCGCCAGCGCGAACTGAGCCGCGAAAACGTGGGGGCCTTAAAAACATTCCAGCAAGCCACCGCCCAACTCGGTACGCTGCGGGCCAGAACCGAAGGGCTGCGCCAGCAAGTAACCCTGCTGGGAGTTCCGATGGCCGCGCTCAACACGGGCCGCATCACCCGAACGGCGGCCATCCGCGCCCCGATCAGCGGTATCGTGACGGCAGCCAACGTGAACCGGGGCCGCTATGTGAGTGCCAACGATGTACTCTTCGAGATCACGAACACGGCCAATCTGCTGGCCGAACTGACCGTTTTCGAGCGCGATGTGGCGGTGGTACGGGTCGGTCAGCGGGTACGAATATCGGTGGTCGGCGAGACTACGGAACGCTTGGGGCGCATCACCCTCATCAACCGCGAAACCAATGCCGACCGCACCGTAAAGGTCTATGCGTCAATAAATAGCCAGCCGGGTCGGGCCACCGGCAGCTTGGCAAGACCCGGCACGTTTCTGAAAGCGGCCATCGAAACGGGGACTGCTTCGGCGGAACCGGCCCTGCCCGAAGCCGCCATTGTGCAGGCCGGTAGCCAGCCGCAGATTTTTGTGTTCGATAGCAAAACCACCCACGATGGCATACCCCATTACCGCTTCCGGGTGGTGCCGGTGCGGGCAGGGCTGATCGAAAACGGCTACCGGGCCATCACCCTGCCGCCCAACCTGAAACCGGGCAACCGCATCGTTATCGCCGGGGCCTACGATTTGCTGTCGGCGATGAACAATGTCGAAGAAGAAGAGTAACCCATAGTTACACCCCTAAAAAACCAACCGCGATGACTCCGCTCATGCAACAGATTTTGACGTATGCCCTGCTGCCTACCCTTGCCCTGGCGGGCGGAGGGTTGCTGGCATTGGTGGTTCGTGTTGGGGTGCAGGCCCGCTCGGCCATCCTGCACTTTGCCGCCGGGGTGGTGTTTTCGGTGGTGGCCGTCGAGATTCTGCCCGACGTAGTCAAGCTACACAACCCCGTGCTGACGGCTCTCGGCTTTGGGGCAGGCATTGGCCTGATGCTTTTGATTCGGCACCTGACCGAATCAAAAACAACAGAAAGTTCTGGTAATGAATCAATTACATCGGGAAAACTACCCGCAGCGTTTCTGATTGCCATCGGCGTTGATTTGTTTATTGACGGGCTACTGCTCGGCATCGGGTTTGCGGCCGGGGCCAAAGAAGGCGTTTTGCTGGCGGTCGCCCTGGGGGTGGAAGTGCTGTCACTCGGCCTGGCTACGGCGACCTCCCTGACCGACGACGGAATCGCCCGTTCCCGGATCGTCGGGCTGCTGGTGGGTATGTCGGCCCTGTTTTTTCTCAGCACCCTGGTCGGCGCGACGCTGTTGCACAACCTGCCCGAAACGGGGTTAGACGTGGTGCTGTCGTTCGGGCTGGCGGCACTGCTGTTTTTGGTCACCGAAGAACTGTTGGTCGAAGCCCACGAAGGCGAGGAAAAGCCCTGGCTGACGGCTATGTTTTTCGCGGGCTTTTTGTTATTTCTCATTCTGGGAATGGTTGCCTGACCCGTTCATCAAGAAAAAGGAATGTCCCAAAAAAACGCCATTTCCCGGTTGCTGGAGCCGTTTCAGGCCCTGCGAAGCCGGGTATTTGCCACGCTGTATTTCGCCCAGACGATTAGTCTGCTGGGCGATGCTTTTACCTGGGTGGGGCTGGCCCTGCTGGCCTACCAGTTCGGGCGGGAACAGTCGGCGGTGATTCTGTCGGTAGCCCTGACGCTTCGGGTGCTGGCGTTTATTATTTTTTCGCCGTTTGCCGGGGTGCTGGCCGACCGCGTGGACCGCAAAAAAATTCTCTACACGACCCACTTCATCCGCATGGGCATTGTGGCCTGTCTACCGTTCGTGACGGCGGCCTGGCAGATTTATGGCCTGGTGTTTCTGCTCAACGTGTTCAATGCGTTTTTCACCCCGACTTACAAAGCCATTATCCCGCAGGTGGTCGATAAACGCTACTACCGGCAGGCGATTGGCTTATCGACGGCCACGTTTCAATTGCTGGGGGTACTGGGACCGGGGCTGGCCGGCATCCTGGCCGTGTGGTTCGGGGCGAGGGACATTTTCTTTGTCGATGCCGTATCGTTCGTGCTGGCCGGTATCCTGATTCTGCTGTTGCCGGGCGCGTTGCTGAAAAGTCCCCCGGCGGAGAAATCGGGAGCCAAACCGCTGTCGGCCTGGGCCGACGTGATGAAGGGGGCCACGCTGCTGTTCGGTACGCCCGTGATCCGGTTTGCACTGGCCATCGAGTTTGTGTCGGCCATTGCCGGTGCCCAGATTTTGGTCAACACCATCGGTCACGTCAAAGACGGGCTGGGCCTGACCGATGTTTATTACGGCTGGGTGATGGCCGCGTTTGGTATCGGGGCCACGGTAGCCGCGTTTCTGTCGGGCAGTTTCGACACCTCGCCCAGCCGGCGGACATCGCTCATTGGCGGGGCATTGTTGCTGGGATTAGCCATTGCGGGGGCAAACTACGTGGGCTATCCGGTGTTGCTGATCCTATGGTTGTGCGCCGGGCTGGGGCAGAGTTTAGCCGAAATTCCGTCGGAAACACTGATCGGGGAGCAGATCGAGGGTTCGCAGCAGGGGAAAGTATTCGGGTCGCACTTCGCATTTTCGCACTTGTGGTGGGCTATTGCCTATCCTATTGCGGGGTTCACGGGCAGTCGGTTTCCGGGTCAGAATTTTCTGTACGGCGGGCTGCTCACGCTGGCGTTGCTGGGGATAGCGTTGCTGCTGTTTCGCCCGAAGCGTACCAACATACATCCGGGTATATCAGCGTATCCGGCCTGAACTGATCCATAACAAGAAACACGATAGATGCTCTGGAACTTACTGATCGGCAGCGTTTTATCTTTTTCATTAAACTCTGATGACATAATGGAACATAACAATGACCACAACCACGAAGGACATGACCACGACGAGGATGATGTCGATTTAATTGAAGAAGGCACCACGCCCGCAGCCGACGCAGCCCCGGCCAAGAAAGGCCCCGAACAAACATGGCGCACGTATGCTCCAGTTGCTATGAGCCTATTATTGCTGCTGTGCGGCATGGCACTGGATTATTTTAAGCTGAGCGGTCCGACCGGTACGCCGGAGCGGATTCGGTGGTTCAACGATCTCGTTCGGCTCATCTGGTACGTGGTGGCTTACTTGCCCGTTGGCTGGCCTGTATTGAAGCGGGCGTGGAGCAGCATATTAAACCGCGATGTATTTACCGAATTTTTCCTGATGGGCGTGGCTACCCTCGGTGCGTTCGGCATCCGCGAATACCCCGAAGGCGTGGCCGTGATGCTGTTTTATACCATCGGCGAGTTGTTTCAGGATGCCGCCGTGCTGCGGGCGCGTCTCAGTATCAAAGCCCTGCTCGATGTACGACCCGATGAAGTGACGGTACTCCGAAACGGGCAGGCCCAAACCGTGAAAGCCGCCACGGTGAGCGTCGGTGACGTGATTCAAATTAAGCCCGGCGAAAAAGTGGGATTGGATGGCACGATGCGTTCCGGCTCAGGCACCTTCGATACGGCGGCACTGACGGGCGAAAGCGTACCGCGCACGATTGAGCAGGGCGAAGCGGTGCTGGCCGGGATGATTAACCGGCAGTCGCTGGTGGAGATGGACGTAACGACTCCCTATCAGGACTCCAAACTGTCGCGGATTCTCAAACTCGTGCAGCAGGCTACGGGCCGCAAGGCACCGACGCAGGAGTTCATTGCCCGGTTCGCCAGGATTTATACGCCAATTATCTGCCTGCTGGCCGTGCTGATTACGGTGGTGCCGTATTTCTTCGTGGCCGATTACCGCTTTGCCGACTGGCTCTACCGGGGATTGGTGTTCTTGGTCATCGGCTGCCCCTGTGCATTGGTCATTTCAATTCCGTTAGGCTATTTCGGGGGGATCGGAGCCGGATCGCGGCAGGGGATTCTGTTCAAAGGCTCGGTCTATCTGGATTTGATCACCCAGGTCAAAACGGTGGTCATGGACAAAACCGGCACCCTGACCAAAGGCGTTTTCAAGGTACAGGAAGTCAAACCGATTGGTATCGACGCGAAGGAGTTGACCCGCCTGACAGCCGCGCTCGAAAGCAAATCAACCCACCCGGTAGCTACGGCCATTCTCGACCATGCCGATACCGGCCACGAAACGGTATCCGTCGAAGGGGTTGAAGAGATCGCCGGGCATGGTCTGAAAGGGATGGTCGAAGGAAAAGAAATGCTGGCCGGAAACGCCAAACTGCTTCGGAAGTTCAACGTGTCGTTCGACGAAGCCCTGACGCAAATTCCCTACACCATCGTCATGACGGCCATCGACGGGCAGTTTGCCGGTTACTTCACCATCGCCGACGAAATCAAACCGGATGCGGCCGATGCCGTAAAACGCCTGAAAGCGGACGGTATCCGAACCGTCATGCTGTCGGGCGACAAATCGGCGGTGGTCGAAGCCGTAGCCCGGCAGGTAGGCGTGGACGAGTGGCACGGCGACCTGCTGCCCGAAGACAAAGTAGCCCAGGTCGAGCGGCTTAAATCAGACCTGGCGGGCAATGCAAAGGCGAAGCTGGCTTTCGTCGGCGACGGGGTAAACGACGCGCCGGTGGTCGCGCTGGCCGACGTGGGCATGGCGATGGGCGGTCTTGGCTCGGATGCGACCATCGAAACCGCCGACGTGATTATCCAGAACGACGAACCCTCGAAAATTGCGATGGCGATTGCCATTGGCCGGGCCACGCGCCGGATTGTCTGGCAGAATATCACCCTGTCGATGGTAGTCAAAGCCATTGTGCTGGTGCTGGGCGCAGGCGGTTTAGCAACAATGTGGGAAGCGGTTTTCGCCGATGTGGGCGTGGCTATGCTGGCAATCCTGAACGCGGTGCGGGTGCAGAACCTGAAGTTTAATTGATTCTTCATTACACAGGTACAGCTATGACTGCCAATAACCCCGAAAACCACTGGAACACCGTTTTTCAGACCAAACGCCCCGACGAAGTAAGCTGGTACGAAGCGTATCCGGGTCGGTCTGTTGACACCGTCGAAGGCTTCGGCCTACCCCGCACGGCCCGGATTATTGACATCGGCGGAGGAGACAGCCGGTTGGTGGACGCGCTGCTGGTGTTGGGCTATGAGCATCTGACCGTACTGGACATTTCGGCAGATGCCCTCGACCGCGCCAAAACCCGGCTTGGGACACTGGCCCAACGGGTGCAATGGGTCGTGTCGGACGTAACAACCTACCAGCCCGACGAACCATTCGACCTCTGGCACGACCGGGCCGCCTTTCATTTTCTGACCACCGACGATGCCGTTGCCCGGTATCTGGCTGCGGCAGAATCGGGTGTTCGGGCGGGCGGTTATCTGACAGTCGGCACCTTTTCGGATAACGGCCCCACGCAGTGCAGTGGGCTGCCTGTTCAGCAGTATTCGCCCGACCAACTGGCGGGCCGCTTCGGACGACAATTTGCCAAAATCCACTGCAACGAGGCCGACCATCAAACGCCAACCGGCGCGGTACAACGGTTTACGTTTTGCCAGTTTCGGCGGCATTGAGCCGTGTTGGCACAACAAGGCCCGTAGACCCGGCTGGTACGCCCGACAAAGGCTGATAGACTCCGGTACCGGGGTCTATCGGCAGGCGGCTTAGGCCGCCAGATTGTGTGCGCCCTTTGCCATTTTTCGGCATTCCTCGGCGCATCGGCGGCAGGCTTCGGCGCAGGCCCGGCAGTGGTCCATATGGGCTGCGTGTTTCTCACATTCTTCGGCACAGGCTTCGCAGATGTGGGCGCAAAGCTCGCAGACATCGGCTGCGTGCGGGCTGCCGGATGCCATAAACGACACGGCGGTGTAGCAGATTTTGGCGCAGTCGCGGTCGAGCCGGATGCAATCCACCATCATTTTTACGTCCTGTTCGCTGAGACAGGCTTCGGCGCAGGCATCGCAGGCAACGGCACAAGCCGAGCAGGCTTCGATGCACGACTGATACTGGGAGGGCATGAGTTGAGTGGTCATGTTGTGAAAGTTTAGTTGTTCCTGCTTAACCACCTGATTTATATTGTGTTTCGAGAGTCAAACCGTTGGCTCAGTTTGTCGGGCATTTCGCCGAATTCTGTAAGCCATTGGCAAAATCCTGTAAACTCATATCCCGATTATCCCTTTACATTTGCGATTGTAAAAAAGCATCCAATGAGAATCCCGCTGCATACCCGCCTGATCTGCTGCACACTGGCCCTGCTGGTGCTGTTGAGCAGCGTCGGGATCGGTACGGTCGAGCATTGGTGCCAGATGCGGGGCCACTCCAAAACGCTGCTCGTGGCGCAGGGCGGTTGCGCCAAACCCTGCCAGTCCGACGACTCGCCGGTTCCCCCGGCCGACGGGCAGCACGTGAAGCGGATGCCCTGCTGCAAGACTACCGTTTCTTATACGCATCTGGATGTGAGCCGCACGACGGTGGTGGACAATGCGGTTCATCTGCCGGGGTTCTTACCGGACTGGTTTGCTGCCGGTTCATTTCCCAAAGTGCTGAGTCCGTTTCAGCCCGTTTCGGCCATTCGCCCAACGCCCGCCTGTGCCGACGACCCCCCGGCCAAATCCGGGCGTTTCCGGCTTACCTCCCTCTGTAGCTGGCTAATCTGAGCCATCCCTGATGTACCGTTCTCGCTAACGGATGCCCACGTGCGTCTCCGTCGGCGGGATTTTGGCATTTCCTTTCATTTTTTTCATCAAACCAGAACAATCATGAACTATCGGTTGGTACCGGCGGCTTTGCTGCCCCTTTTCGCCCTATCGGGCTGCATGAACATGGATCACGGGAAGACTGTGGTTCAACCGGAACTGAACATCAATTACCCGGCGGCTTATGTGGTCAACGCCGAAGGGAACAGCCTGTCAGTCATTGATTTGGCTACTCAACAGGTGAAAGAAACGATCTCGTTCGGCGATGCGTCTGTGGCCCATTCCAGCATGAGCATGGACAACATGATTATGTGGCCCCACCATATTTACCGCTCGCCCGATGGCAGCAAACTCGGCGTGGGGGTACCGGGCATGGATTTGAGCGGGGGACACACCGGCGGCATGGCTGGCATGAAAGGCCGTGTGCTGGTCATCAATGCCAAAACGGGCGTGACGGCCACCAACACCCCAACGCCCGTCATGAACCACAATGCCGTGTTTTCGCCCGATGGCACCGAACTCTGGACCTCTCAGATGGACATGGCCGGCCAGGTACTCGTGTATGACGCGACAACGATGGCCCTGAAAAAAACCATTGCCGTCGGCATGGAACCTGCCGAGGTGACGATGTCCGCCAACGGGCAGTACGCCTTTGTCGCCAACGGGATGGGCAACACGGTAACGGCGATTAAACTGACCGACAAATCGGTGGTGAAAACCATCCCGGTCGGGGCCGATCCGGTGGGAGCCTGGCCGGGCAGCGATGGTAAAATGTACGTCGATAACGAAACCGGCCAGAGCATCAGCGTCATTGACGTAGCAACACTAGGCGTAACCGAAACCGTGAAATTGGGCTTTACGCCGGGCTATGCCGCCTACAACGGCGTTCGGAATGAACTCTGGGTGAGTCAGGCCGGGACGGGTAACAAGGTTGTGATCTTCGAGCGGATGAACAACGTCTGGATGAAAATGGGCGAAGTCGTCACGGGTTTGGATGCCCACGCCATTGCCTTCACCAAAGACGGGCTGACGGCTTATGTGACCAATCAGGGCGCGGCTTCGGTGTCGGTGATTGATGTAAAGAACCGCACGAAAACCAAAGACATTACGGTCGGCAAGAAACCGAACGGTATTGTCCTCAACCAATAAAATCATGGCTTCACTCCTGAAAAACACGCTGTCGGCGATGGCGTTGACGGGCATCCTGCTGACCGGCAACCCGACACGGGCGCAACTAAGTATGCCCGAACCGTCGCCATCGGCCACGATCAGGCAAAAAATTGGCTTTACCGACCTGACAATCAAGTATTCACGCCCGGCAGTGAAAGGCCGGACGATCTTCGGCAAGCTGATTCCCTACAACGAATTGTGGCGCACCGGCGCGTCGGATGCTACGATTTTGACCATCTCCGAGCCGATGACGGTGGCCGGAAAGCCACTGCCTGCCGGTAGTTATTCGCTGTTCACGATCCCAACCCGCACCGAGTGGACGGTGATTCTGAACAGCTACACCGAAGGACACGGCACGGCGGGCTACGACCCCAAGAACGACGTGCTGCGGTTCACGGTCAAACCCGATTCGTCGGCGCGGTTTTACGAGTCGTTCACTATTGAGGTGCAGGAGTTAGTGAAGAATCAGGCGAATCTGTACCTGACCTGGGCCAATACATCGGTGCATTTCCCGGTGGTGAGCAACGCCGACGAGCGGATTACGGCGGAAATTCTGCAACGCACGGCTACCGCTACCGACGAACAGCCGGGCGTATTTTTTCAGGCCGCGCTGTATTATCTCGAGACGGGCAAGGACCCCAAACAAGCTCTGGCCTGGGCCACCAAAGCCGCCACGCTAAAACCGGCTTTCAATTATTTGCAGGTACAGGCCAAACTGCTGGCCCGGTCGGGCGACTACAAAGCGGCCATCGCTGCCGCCCGCAAATCGTCGGAATTGGCCGCCGAGAAGAAGTTTACCGAAGTCGTGGCGCAGAACAATCAATTCATTGCCGAGTGGGAGAAAAAATAGCGATATGATGAAAACAGCCCCTGCTGCATACAAACCGGCTCTTCGCTGGAACGGCCTGACCCGGTTCTATGACCGAGTTATGGCCCTAACCATGCAGGAAGACCGTTTCCGAACGCTGCTGCTGGACCCAATTCGGGCATTGACTCCGCGCTATGTGGTGGATGTGGGCTGCGGAACCGGCACCCAGGCTTTGTGGCTGCACAGGCTCTTTCCTACTGCAAACGTGTTCGGTCTCGACGGCGATGAAGCGGTATTAGAACTGGCCCGGCAAAAACACGCTGTAGTGGGCTGGCCGGTTACGCTGGAGCAGGGGTTGTCAACGGCATTGCCCTACCCGGATCAAACGATTGATATCGTCACTTGTAGTCTCCTGCTGCATCACCTGTCGGATGTAGACAAAAAACGGTCCATCCGGGAGATGTTTCGGGTGCTGACTCCTGGGGGTTCTCTCGCCTTAGCTGATTGGGGCAAACCCACCAATAATGCCATGCGGGTGCTGTTTTATGGCCTCCAACTCTTTGATGGGTTCGACACAACGAGGGCCAATGTTCAGGGCTTGATTCCTACTATGCTCTACAACAACGGATTCCACCACATTGATGAGACGGGCCAGGTGAATACCCTGTTTGGTACGCTGCGCTTATATCATGCGATTAAACCAGTCTGATTTTTAAATAACAATACGATGAAAACCAAAACGCTGTTTTTTGCCCTGTTCGCCCTGCTGTTGGGCGCGCCTTCGTTGCTGCTGGCTCAGTCGACCAACTACAAACACCCCATGTCCATCAACGCCACCGGCCAGATCAAAGACGATGCCGGCAAGACGATTGGCACGGTCTCCAAAGACCAAATGATTATGGATGCGAACGGCAAAAAGATCGCCTTCGTGGACGGGCAGGGCAACCTCGTGGATGCCAAAACGGGCAAGAAAATGGGGCGCGTCGGCAAGAACAACGACACCTACATGGATGCCAACGGCGACCTGATGTTTACCGTCAAGGACAACGCGGACAACACCTGCGACATCTTCAACGCGAAGGGTCAGAAAATCGGCAACGTCCATGACAGCTACAAAGGCTCGGCCTGCGCCCTGCACTGCTTCCAGGCCGGTCATACGCACATGAAGTAATTTTCAGCAAATGAACCGTACCTGGCACCTCCGCATCCGCAAAACGCATCGCTATCTGGGGCTGTTTATCGGCGTTCAATTTCTGCTCTGGACAGTGGGCGGACTGTATTTCAGTTGGTCGAAGCTCGACGATATTCACGGCGATCCCCTCAAACGGCCCGCCGGTTCGCTGGCCGCGTCGCTCTCGCTGGCCTCGCCGTCAGTGCCGCTGGGCGCGTTGGCGCGGCAGGGCGTGGATTCAGTCAGCAACGTGCAACTGATCGAAGTGTTGGGTCAGCCGGTCTATCAGCTTTCGTACCGGATGCTCCGCAACGGCCATTCGGTGGCGCACACGCAGTTGGCCGATGCCCGGACGGGGGCGTTGCGGGGGCCGCTAACCCAACCCGAAGCCGTTGCCGTCGCCACCAATCGGTTTGCCGGTTCGCCGGAGGTGGCGCAGGTCGAGTACCTGACTACCACCAACGGCCACCACGAATACCGCGAAAAACCACTGCCCGCCTACGCCGTGACGTTCCGGCAACCGGCCCACGCCACCATCTATGTGGCGGCTCAGGTAGGAACGGTGCAAAGTGTACGAACCGATGCCTGGCGCATCTTCGATATGCTCTGGATGCTGCACACGATGGATTACGAAGGCCGCGACGACATGAATAACAGCATCCTCCGGGCTTTCTCGGTGCTGGGTCTGCTCACCATTTCGTCGGGTTTCGCGCTCTTTTTCGTCTCGTCGCCCCGGTTTCGCCGAACGCGAAAAACGAGTCGTCAACCGCAGGATTAAGAGTGCATTTTCACCAAATAAACCCTTACTAATCAGATGAAACCAATTCGTTTAACCGGGCTTGCCCTCCTGCTGTCAATCAGCTCATTTGCAGCTTTCTCCCAAACGACAACCCCGGCTCTGACCGCCTACTACGGTGTGAAAGATGCGTTGGTCGCCACCGATGCCGCCAAAGCCAAATCGGGAGCCGCTGCGCTGCTGACCGTCCTCAACGACCTTGACGCGGGCAGCCTGTCGGCGACGGACAAAAAAGCCTTAGCTACGGCCAAAACATCGGCTACCGGCATCACCAAAACCGGCGATGTGGACACCCAGCGCGGGCAGTTCGAAACGCTGTCAACGGCCATGATCGCCCTGGCGAAAGCCACCAAACCCGGCAAGCGGGGGGGGCGCTCCGGCATACCGGCCCCAACCTACGTGCAGTTTTGCCCGATGGCTGCTGAGGGCAAAGGGGCATACTGGCTGAGTGATAAGAAAGAAGTGCGGAACCCGTACTACGGCGACAAAATGCTGAAGTGCGGGTCGGTGAAGGAGGAGATTTAACGAAAAACGCCCCGCAACAGACGAGTAAGTCCGTTCCGGGGCTACCGAACCGAACATGGCCCTGCACGAAGTATTCATCAAAAACATGGTCTGCGACCGCTGCATCACCGTTGTTCGCAACGAACTGGAGCGGCTGGGCTATGTGGTCGGGCAGGTCGAACTGGGGCGGGTGCTGATTGGCCCGCCCACGACCGGCGACGCGATTGACCTGCCAACGCTGGCATCGGCCCTCGAACGGCACGGGTTCGCCCTGCTGACCGACCGGACGGCCCGCTTGGTGAATCAGGTCAAGACGCTCATCATCGACCTGATTCACAGCGGACGGGTAGCCGACCTGAATATCACCCTCTCGGACTATATCGCCGGGGAGGTCGGCATGGACTACGCGCACCTGAGCCACCTGTTTTCCAGCACCGAACACCTCACCATCGAGAAGTTCTGGATCATGCAGCGGGTGGAGCGG
>JBBQLG010000088.1:0-25614 GCA_038327655.1 Cytophagales bacterium | reverse complement strand
TGTTTGAGACGTTAGAAGCGGCTCAGGATTGTGTGGAAGCGGTGCTGGAGACGTACTTTGAACAGCCGCAAAAAGTGTGTCAGTTAGCTGCTTATCCTTACATTGTCGATACGTCATCACCAGTTTAATTTAGTATTAGTTTATGGTTTGAAAAATAGACGTATAGTTTTTCAGAATAGTTGCTTTTGTTAAAACATCGGCCAAAAAGAATCATGCGCAGTCAGGTACAGATGATTTACGAGGTCACCACGCAGTCGATCGGGTCACTGAACACCCTCCGACAACGCGACCCGTTTGTCGTTTATTTCTCTAACCTGACCAAAGCCGTCGATACCCTGAAAGCGCAGCTGGCCCTGAACGGATGGCCGCCCAAATTGAACTATACCGCCGTATACCGCAGCCTGAAACAGCGGGGTTGGTATCAGTGCGATTTCGATGTCGCCGGTACCCGCGTGCTGCGCGTTCGCATTGTACCACGCCAGTTAAATCCCGTTCTGACGACAATGGGCATCGACGAAAAACCGACCGAAACACCCCGGCGCTCCTGATTTTCGTAAATTCGCCCCCGATATGCAATCAAAACCATACATCGTCGGCATTACCGGCGGCAGCGCGTCCGGTAAAACGTCGTTCTTGAGAGGTTTACTCAGCGCCTTCGATCCCAGTGATGTCTGTCTGATTTCGCAGGATAATTACTACCGCGACCTTAGCGAAATCGCTGTTGACGATCAGGGTGTTCACAACTTTGATCTTCCTGAAACCATCGACCATCACCTCTACGCCGAGCATATCCACCAGCTCAGCGAGGGAAAGGTTGTTGTACAAAAGGAATACGTCTTCAACAATCCGACGGCGGAACCCCGAATGCTGACCTTTAACCCGGCACCAATTATCGTGGTGGAGGGAATTTTTGTCTTTCACTTCCGCGAATTGGCCGATCAGATGGACCTGAAAGTGTTTATTGACGCCAAGAACAGCATCAAACTCGAACGCCGGGTAAAGCGTGACGCCGAAGAGCGGGGCTACGATTTAGACGATGTGATGTACCGCTGGAAATACCACGTAAAACCCACGTACCGTCAGTTCATCAAGCCCTACCGCGCCGAAGCCGATCTGGTTATTCCCAACAACGTACACTACCAGAAAGGATTAGACGTGCTGACGGCCTTCCTGAAAACGAAGGTTTAGTGCGTTGCCAGCCACTTGTCCTGCCACGTTTTCATGGCCGGACCTGTTCCAAGAGGCCACGGCTTGATTTTACCAATTGGTACTACCTGATACGCCTGTAACTCTTCGGTGTCCATCCTGATTTCGCCCGTCGCCCGGACGTGGTAGGTGCTGATGATTTCGTTGCGCTGGTAGAACGTGTAAAGTCCTAAGTGTTCCACAATCTCGGCATCGAGGCCAGTCTCCTCTTTAACTTCGCGCAGGATGGCCGCGTCCGGCTCCTCGCCCTTCTCCAAAAAACCCGCCACAATACCGAACCAGTCGGCAGGCCAGCCGATGCTTTGCACCAATATCACCGTGTCGTTATCGTACTCCACAATGGCGGCTACGACCGGCAGCGGATTATCGTAAAAGATGTAGCCGCAGGGTTTAGAGCAAATCAGCCGCTCCCGGCCGCTATTGAAACCGGGCACGAGGGGGCTGGCGCATTGGGGACAAAAATTCATTTTGGGCATAACCGGGCGTATTGGGTTGGGTAAGATAAGAAGGCTTAACCAAAATGGAACGGGGCCGGTTTCGTATCTTTGCCCCTTGCTAAACAAATTACCGACTTGGCCCGTATTGTTGCGATTGATTACGGCGGAAAGCGCACCGGAATTGCCGTCACAGATCCCTTGCAGATCATTGCATCAGCACTGGCGATGGTACCCTCGGCGGAGGTGATTGCCTATCTCAAAAACTACGTCGTTCAGGAGCCGGTCGAAGCGTTTGTGGTCGGGATGCCCATCCGGTTAGACGGCACCGATTCGAGTAATACCCCCGCTGTGAAAGCATTTGTCAAGAAACTGGAAGCGGCTTTTCCAACGTTGCCGGTCCATTTACACGACGAGCGGTTTACGTCAAAAATGGCGTTGCAGGCCATGATTGCTAATGGGAGCACCAAAAAAGACCGGCGTGATAAGGGCAACATCGACAAGGTGAGTGCCGCCATTATTTTGCAGTCGTTTATGGAGAGCAGAAAATAGTGCTTAGGGGTTAACGAGTAGTTTTTACTACCAGCTAACCACTGACAACCAACTACTAAAAAGAAATGATACTTCCGATTGTAGCTTACGGAGATGTGGTACTCCGCAAACGGGCTAAAACCATTGAAAAAGGCAGCGCCGATGTACAGAAACTGAGCAACGATATGTTCGAGACCATGTATGAGTCATCGGGTGTAGGGCTGGCAGCTCCCCAGATTGGCCAAAGCATCCGGCTGTTCGTGGTTGATGGCGAACCGTTCAACGATGACGAGGAGGACGCCGATAAAGACCTTAGTCTGGTTGGTTTCAAGAAGGTATTCATCAACCCCGAAATACTGGAGGAGGCCGGCGATGAGTGGGCGTTTGAAGAAGGTTGCCTGAGCATTCCCGGCATTCGGGCTGATGTGTACCGGCCGGAGCGCATCAAAATAAAGTACGTCGACCTTAATTGGCAGGAGCACATTGAGGACTACGAAGGTATGGCAGCCCGTATCATTCAGCATGAATACGACCACCTCGAAGGTAAACTATTCACGGATTACCTGCCCGCGCTGAAACGGCAACTGCTAAAGAAAAAGATGGCCGACATCACCAAAGGTAAGGTCGATGTCGATTACCGAATGAAATTTCCGCGCTAAGCCCTGCCGTCAACGCCCGATATGCACATTACACTCATTCAACCGACGCTGTACTGGCACGATCCCGTGGCCAACCGGGCCACGCTGGAAGAACGAATTTTCGGACTCGCCGAGCCGACCGACCTGATTGTACTCCCGGAGATGTTCACGACGGGCTTTACCATGGATACCCGGACGGTGTCCGAACCCATGGGCTTAACGACGTTCCGATGGATGCGGCAGATGGCGGCCCAGACCGGTGCAGTCGTCACGGGAAGCTACGTTGTGCAGGAGAACGGGGAATATTTCAACCGGCTGATCTGGATGGAACCGGATGGCACTTTTGACCAGTACGACAAACGGCATTTATTTCGCATGGCGGGCGAAGACAAAGTGTATACCGGCGGCACCCAACGAATCATTAAGGAGTGGAAAGGGTGGCGCGTATGTCCGCTGATTTGCTACGACCTGCGTTTTCCCGTCTGGAGCCGGAATATTATTCCGACCACGAACGGACCGGAACCGGCTTACGATTTGCTGTTGTACGTGGCTAATTGGCCCGCCGTTCGCCGGGACGCGTGGAATACGCTACTACAGGCCCGCGCCATTGAAAATTCATGCTACGTTGCGGGCGTAAACCGCGTGGGCGAAGACCAAAACGACTATACCTACGCGGGCGAATCGGCCCTGATTGACTTTAAGGGGCAGGTTCTGTTCCGGCAGGCCGATACCGAAGTAATCCACCAGCAAACGCTGTCACTGGACGAACTCAATCAGTTCCGGGCCAAATTTCCGGCCTATTTAGATGCCGATGAATACGATTTTAAAGGGGTAACCCAAACGTCTGCATCTGGTCTTGGCCGGTGACTGAATGAGATTGGCTACTGGTCGCTACTATACGTAGGCGGCTGGCATACGATTACTCCATCACTTTCGGAACCTGAAAAAATTGCTCATCGTGCTGTGGAGCATTGGCCAAACCCTGCTCACGCGGCAGTTGGTTAGCGACAACATCGTCGCGCAGGACCGTAAGTCCGTCCGAGATGTGCGTGAGCGGCTCAACGCCCGTCGTGTCTAATTCGTTTAGCTGCTCCATCCACGTCAGCACCCCGTTCAAGCTGGTCAATAGCTCCGCTTCTTCGGCCGGATTGACCTCCAACCGGGCGAGGTGAGCGATTTTATGCAGCGTCTCCGCGTCGACTTTCATGGTCTTAGTGTTTGAAGTGCCGGACGCCTGTCGTGACCATTACCATACCGTGCTGATCGCAGTAATCAATCGAATCCTGGTCGCGAATGGAACCGCCGGGCTGCACCACCGCCGTGATACCCGCCTGACCGGCAATCTCAACACAATCGGGGAACGGAAAAAACGCGTCCGACGCCATGACCGAACCGCTCAGGTCAAAACCAAAAGCGCGGGCTTTTTCGATGGCCTGTTTCAGCGCATCCACTCGCGACGTTTGGCCAACGCCACTGGCCAGCAGTCGACCTTCGCGGGCCAGTACAATCGTATTGGATTTAGTATGCTTGCACACCTTCAGAGCGAACTCCAGTGATCGTACTTCGCTGTCGGTTGGTGCTTTAGCCGTGACGGTTTTGAACTGAGCTGCTGTTTCGGCCACATTATCCTTATCCTGTTCCAAAACACCGTTCAGAATCGTTTTCAGCATCTTAGCCGGTAAGTCGACGGGTTTGCGCTGGAGCAAAATTCGGTTTTTCTTCGACTGTAACAACACCAGGGCTTCCGGTTCATAAGCTGGCGCAATCAGGATTTCCATGAACAGCTTATTCAGTTCAGCCGCCGTCGCCAGATCGACCACTGCGTTGGCAATGACCACGCCCCCAAAGGCCGATACCGGATCGCAGGCCAGCGCGGTCAGATACGCTTCTTTCGCGGTTGGTGCCGTAGCAATACCGCAGGCGTTGGTGTGTTTGATGATGGCGTAGGCGACCGAACCGGACTCATCCGCCGAAAACTCGTCGATCAGACCCACGCAGGCATCTACATCGACTAAGTTATTGTATGACAGTTCTTTGCCGTGCAGCTTATCGAACATCGCGTTCAAATCACCGTAGAAGGTGGCCGACTGATGCGGGTTTTCGCCGTAGCGCAGCGGATTGGCGGGCAAGGCCTTAAAGTTGTCGATGCCGTCCGTAGCCACACCGGCAAAATAATTGTGAATAGCCGTATCGTACTGCGACGTGATCCCGAAGGCTTCTTTGGCGTACTGTCTCCGGTCATCGAGGGTGGGTTCGCCGTTGGTTTGTGTCAGCAGGGTCACCACACCGTCGTACTGCGCCCGCGAGGAGACAATCAGGACATCGTTGTAATTTTTGGCGGCTGCCCGGATGAGCGAAATCCCGCCAATGTCTATTTTCTCGATGATGTCTTCTTCCGACGCGCCCGATGCTACCGTTTCGGTAAATGGGTATAAATCCACAATCACCAGGTCGATTGGCGGAATCTGATGCCGTCCGGCCTGCGCCACGTCTTCAGGCATCTCGCGCCGGTATAGAATGCCGCCCATCACCGCCGGATGCAGCGTTTTTACCCGGCCCCCAAAAATGGCCGGATAGCCCGTCAGGGTCTCAACGGCCGTCACGGGAATGCTCAGTCCTTCGATAAACGACTGCGTACCACCCGTAGAATATAATTTAACACCCTGCCCGTGCAACAGGCGGACTAATGGTTCGAGGCCGTCTTTGTAGTAAACGGAAATGAGTGCGGAGGAAATTTTCATACATGTATCAGAGACAGGGCCGCAAAGATAGCCCTTCCCCTCCGCACGGCAAACCCCAAAAACGATGTTACCTTTGTGCAGGCTCTGTAGCAGCGATACCGAATTTCGTTGGTACGGGTCGGAGCGGTTGAACGGATGAGCGCATTCAAGAAATTAGCCGGAGATACGGCCTTATACGGTGTCAGCACCATTGTGGGGCGGATGCTGAATTTCCTGCTGGTTATTCTACACACGTATGTGTTCAAGCAGCCGGGCGAACTGGCTTCCAATGTAGAGTTATACAGTTGGGTTGGTATTCTGCTGGCTATCTACACGCTGGGTTTGGAAACGGCCTTTTTCCGGTTTGCCGCCCGACGACCCGACGACCGGCTACAGGTCTTTGATGAAGCCCTCAGCATTGTGATAACAGTAAGTTTGGTGCTTACGGTGCTCATTATCGGGCTGACACCGCAACTCGTGGTCTGGCTAAATTATCCGGGTCAGGAGAAACTGATCTGGTGGATGGCGTTGATTGTGGCAATCGACGCGGTTACGGCGATTCCATTTGCGCGGCTGCGGGTCGAGAATAAAGCCCGGAAGTTTGTACAGGCTAAAATTACGGTGGTATTGGCCACCATATTCCTGAACTTGTTTTTCCTGATCATCTGCCGCGACATTTACCAGCAGAAATACCTGATTGGCCTGAAACCGCTGATCGACCTGATTTATTACCCCGCTATCGGTCCGGGTTACATTGTTCTGGCGAATCTGCTGGGAAACGCCCTCTACTTCTTATTACTGCGTGATGCTTTTTCGGGTTTCCGTTTCCGGTTGAAAGCTCCTGAAGTAAAGGTGATGCTGGCTTACGCCTTCCCGATTATGCTCACAGGACTGGCGGGATTGGTCAACTCGACAACGGACCGGCTGTTCCTGCAACACTGGTTACCAGAAGGATTCTACAGGGGGTTAACGAGTAAAGATGCGCTGGGCATCTACGGCAACTGTCTGAAGCTGTCGGTCTTCATGGCACTGGTGATTCAGTCGTTCAAATTTGCCGCCGATCCGTTCTTCTTTTCCCGGGCGGAGGACAAAAACTCCCCCAAACTGCTGGCCGACGTCACCAAGTGGTTTATCATCGTCTGCGTACTGATCTGGGTAGCCGTCAGCCTGAACCTCGATGTGGTGGGCTTAATGGTCTCGAAACGCTACCGGCCCGGTCTGCCCATTGTGCCGC
This sequence comes from Cytophagales bacterium, assembly GCA_038327655.1. Taxonomy (GTDB): domain Bacteria; phylum Bacteroidota; class Bacteroidia; order Cytophagales; family Spirosomataceae; genus JBBQLG01. The sequence goes on along the minus strand of JBBQLG010000088.1, from coordinate 18,851 downwards.
TGTTGCTGCTGGCCAACCTGTTTCTGGGCGTCTATTACAACATTGCTTTCTGGTTCAAACTCAGCGACAAAACCAACTATGGTACGCTGATCACTGTGGTCGGCGCGGGCGTAACGATCTTGTTGAACATAGTGCTGATTCCACGCATCGGCTACATGGGCTGCGCCGTGGCGTTTCTGGCGTCAAGCGTTGTGATGACGGTACTGTGCTACGTACTGGGCGAGAGATATTACCCGGTTCCCTACGACCTGAAATCGGCACTCGGCTACATCGTCGGGGCGGGGCTGCTGATCTACGGCTCTTTACAAATCCCGATTCGGAATTTGTGGATTGCCGTTCCGTACCATTTTACCCTGTTCGGATTATTCGTGCTGGCGGTGGTGGCAGCCGAGTGGAAAACGTTCGGGCCAGTGCTCTTGCGGGTAAATCAGAAATACCGCAGCCCCGTAAAACCCGCCCGCGAACCCATGCCGGACAATGCTGGCGAGTGACGGGTTTATTTCTCCATCTCCCGGAGTAATTTGTTGGCGTAGATAAACTCGTTCAACTCCTTCACGCCTGAATGCGTCAGCGTGTCGCTGGTGCCTTCCCAAAGCTTATGCCCCTGGTTCAGAAACATGATTTTCTCGCCAATTTCGAGCATCGAATTCATGTCGTGCGTAATTACGACCGTCGTGATCTGAAACTCGTCGGTGATTTCACTGATGAGCTGGTCAATCTTAATCGAGGTTAGCGGATCGAGGCCGGAGTTGGGTTCATCGCAGAACAGGTATTTGGGGTTCATCACGATGGCGCGGGCAATACCGACGCGCTTTTTCATGCCCCCGCTAATTTCGGAGGGCATTCGGTCGGCAGCTTCGCTGAGGGCTACGCGTTGCAGACAAAACTCGGCCCGTTCCTTTTTCTCGGCACTGCTCATGTCGGTCAGCATGTCGAGGGGAAACCGCACGTTTTCGAGTACCGTCTTGGAGTCGAACAGGGCCGATCCCTGAAACAAAACACCCATCTCGCGCCGGATGGCCTTCTGGCTCTCTTCCTCATCAGCCAGAAAGTCCCGTCCATCGTACAGCACACTGCCCGAATCGGGTTTGATCAGGCCAATCATGCACTTCAGCAATACACTTTTCCCGGTGCCGCTGGTACCAATAACCAGACTGGTATCACCCGGTTGAAAGGTGCCGTTGATGCCCTCCAAAATCTGACGGCCATTAAACGATTTGGATATATTCCTGATCTCAATCATGGTTCTTCCTATTCTCTAACCGCATCGGCGGCCCGGCACGAAGGAAACGCAACGGTCGCGGAGCATTTTCTTTGTATTCTTTGCGACTGCCTTTGCGTCTTTGTGCCGGGCCGCCGATGCGGTTGAAATAACAATTCACAGCAGTAACTGAGCCAGCAGAAAGTCAGCAGCCAGTACGGCAATACAACTGTTGGTCACGGCTGTTGTCGATGCTTTACCCACTTCCAGTGCCCCACCCGACGTATAAAACCCCTGATACGACGAAATAGTCGAGATCAGGAAACCAAAAACGATGGATTTAATCAGGCCGAATGGTACGTTGAACGCTTTAAAATCGGTGCGTAAACCCGTTACGTAATCTTCCGACGTGACAATGCCCGTCAGCGTCCCGGCGATGTAGCCGCCCAAAATGGACAGAAAACCGGCTATGATCACCAGCATCGGAAACGTAACCATCGCGGCAATCACTTTGGGCAACACTAAATACGAACCGGAGTTGATACCCATTACCTCCAGCGCATCGATCTGCTCAGTAATGCGCATGGTACCCAACTGACCGGCAATGTTGGAGCCAACTTTACCCGACAGCACGATGCAGGTAATTGTAGGGGCTAATTCGGTGATGGTACTGTCGCGCACAATCAGCGAGATGATGTACAACGGCACCAGCGGACTCACTAAGTTGAACGCCGTTTGTACACAGGTTACGGCCCCGATAAAGGTAGAAACGATGGAAACAATGAAGATCGAGCTGACGCCGATATCGATGCACTCATTGAGGACAAGCTGCGTGTAAACGGTGAATTTTTCCCGATTGCGGAAAAGAGTACCCAAGAAAAGAAAATAACGACCTATCTGCGACATAAAATCAACGTACAACCAAACGACAAGTTCCTGTGATGACAAACCCCGGTAAAGATAGAATGGTTTGTTGCGTAAATTGCGGCAGATGGAAAATCCCCCTATTCCCCCCCCCCTGATCGTCGTTACCGGTGCCACCAAGGGCATTGGCCGGGCCGTAGTCGACCGGTTTATCCGGGCCGGTTTCGATGCGGTTGTTTGCGCCCGCACCGTCGATAGCGTAAATGGCCCCAACGAAATACCCTTCGCGGCCGACCTCTCCTTGCGCGACGATGTACGACGATTAGTCGAGTTTGTACAATCTCTGAATCGTCCGGTGGCGGTGCTGGTGAACAATACGGGTGTTTTTATGCCGGGTCAGGTACACAACGAAGCGGAGGGAGTGCTCGAAAAAACCATCGAAACCAACGTCTATAGCGCGTATCACCTCACCCGCGGTCTCGTCGGCGACATGATCGACCGGCGCAAAGGCCATATTTTTATGATGGGGTCAACGGCCAGCATCACGGCGTATACCAATGGCGGATCGTACTGCATTTCCAAATTCGCCCTGCTGGGTATGAGTCGGGTCTTGCGCGAAGAACTGAAACCGCACGGCGTTAAAGTGACGACATTGCTGCCGGGGGCAACCCTCACCGCGAGCTGGGCGGGTACGGACCTGCCCGAAGACCGATTTATGAAACCGGAAGACGTGGCCGAAACCATCTGGGCGGCTTATTCGCTTTCGCCAAGTGCCGTTGTGGAAGAAATTCTGATGCGTCCGCAGTTGGGTGACATTTGAAAACACCCGGTCTGAACACCTTATCGACTTACCGACTCTTATTTTTATCTTGCGACCCAAATTCAGCACGGCCACCGTGTAGGGTAAACTGATCACTGTAAATCGTCAAAAATGTCTGTTCAGTATTTGGGTATCGACGTGGGCGGCACCAACGTCAAAATGGGAATTGTGGACGCGCAGGGCGGCAAAATCTCTAATTTCTACAGCCACGACACCATTAGCTGGCGTGAGTCGGGTCACTTTGTCGAACGCTTCGGCGACGCGGTAGCCTTACAGTTGCTAAGTTATAAGGAAGTGAAAAAAGTAGGCATCGGCCTGCCGGGTATGCTGGACCGCACCCGCACCATTCCCCTCGAAATAACAGCCATTCCGGAAATTAACGGCGTTCCCTTCGTCAAACAGCTGACTCAGCGGTTTCCCGGCGTCGAGTTTATGCTCGAAAACGACGCCAATGCGGCCGCTTTGGGTGAGTTTTACTTCGCCGACGACGCCATCGACGAAAACTATATTTTCATTACCCTCGGTACGGGCGTGGGCGGAGCAGCCATCCTGAACCGAAAGATTTTTACGGGCGGTGACGGCAACGCCATGGAGCCGGGCCATATTCCCTCCCGTCATGGCCGGGTACTGGAGCGCAACATTGGTAAAAAAGAATTGCTCGAGCTCGCCCAGGAACGCCGGGCCGCTTTTACAGGAGAAACGGTATTGCCCGCCGACGATATCTCTACAACCGGTTTAGTGGCGGCCGCCGGGGCGGGTGATGCCCTCGCACTGGAAATCTGGACGGAAGTGGGCGAAATGCTCGGCGAAGGATTAGCTGCTTTGATTAAAGTACTGGATATTAACTACATTCTGATCGGTGGTGGCCTATCAGCATCGTACGATTATATTCTCCCGGCTATCAACAAAACCCTCGATTATTGGCTGAATCCGTACTACAAAAACGGGTTAGCCATTAAACGCGCCACCCTCGGCAACGATGCCGGTTTATTGGGTGCCGCATCGCTTTGTTTCGAGTAAAGTCATTTTAACCACAGAGGAAGGGGAGTAAAGCACAGAGAGTACAGAGATTTTTAAAATGGTCTCTGTACTCTCTGTGCCTTACTCCCCTTCCTCTGTGGTTTGATTGTTGTTTTGGCCGGTGTTTTCATTCATACCACATTCACTTCAGGAGTAAGCTGAATGCCGAACTTCTCCAGTACCGTTTGCTGTACCTGACCGGCAATGGCGAGCATGTCGTTGCCGGTCGCTCCGCCGTAATTAACCAGTACCAGTGCCTGTTTGGCGTGAACGCCGGCATCGCCGATGCGTCTTCCTTTCCAGCCACTTTGCTCAATAAGCCACCCCGCCGGTACTTTCACGGCATCATCGCCAATAGGGTAACCGGGTAAAGCAGCATACCGGGCTTTCAGGGCTTCGAACTGCGCTTTGGGAATCTCGGGGTTTTTAAAAAAACTGCCCGCGTTGCCGATCTCCGCCGGGTCAGGGAGCTTACTCCGGCGAATGTAAATGACCGCATCGCTGATGGCTTTGATAGATAGTGTTTCTTCCGTGACACCCATCTCGGTCAGTGTTTCCTGAATAGCGCCGTAACGAGTATGAAACGTCGGCTGCCTATTGAGCCGGAATACTACGGACGTGATGATGTACTGCCCTTTTAACTCATGCTTAAATACGCTTTCCCGGTACCCAAACCGACACTCGGCGTGGCTGAACCGGCGCACCTCGCCGGTTTGGATGTGTACCGCCGTGAGCGAGTCGAAAATCTGCTCGATCTCTACGCCATAGGCCCCAATGTTCTGCATAGGAGCCGCCCCGGCCGTACCCGGAATGAGCGACAGATTTTCCATCCCGGCCAGCCCGTTTTCGACGCAATACATGACCAGTTCGTGCCAGTTTACACCCGCGCCCACTTCCAGATACACGTGCTGCTCGTCCTCACGAATCGTTTTAATGCCCTGAATATCAATTTTCAGGACCAGTCCATCGAAATTTTGGGTCAGCAGGACGTTGCTGCCTCCCCCCAAAACCAGGCGTTTCATGGTTAAAAACGCATCCTGCTTCAAGATGGTCCTCAGCTCGGCTTCATTCGTGATAATAGCCCAAAAATGGGCATTTGCGTCAATTCCAAACGTATTCCAGGGTTTCAGCGAGACGTTTGTCTGTACGGTCAGCATTCGATTAACGGCTAATTTTCCGGGCAAAAGTAGCCAATTTCTCCCAGAGCCATTCGGTAAGCCACCGGTACGGAGTAGGCAGTTATTTTGTAAGTTTGCGGTTCAGTCCATTCGCTATGATCTATCGTGTTTACTGGTTCGGTATTGGTTTGTGCGCCGTCGTAACAGCTTGTGCGCCTGCGGCTCTACCCGGCAACAGCCGGTCGGCTACGGGTACGGCCGCCAGTTACAACGGCTACAACGACGACTTATCGGTGGCACGGCCCTCATACGCCACAACGGCAATACCAGCCAATCGCCCGGCAGTACCGCCCCCCCTGCCCGCACCCGCCCGCAAACCGGAAACTGCCCCGGTTCGTAAACCGGCGACGGAACAGCCCACCGAGGCTTTGCACGTAAACAAACGGCTCGACGCGCTACTGGATACCATTGCGCAACAAAACCGGTCGATCCGGTACGCACCAGGATATCGCATTCAGGTATACGTGGGTAATGAACGCCAGGAGGCCGATGACGTAAAGCTGCAGGTTTACCGGTCGTTTCCGGAACTAAGTCCGTATTTGTCGTATAAACAGCCGACGTACCGGCTCAAAGTGGGTGATTTTATGCGCCGTCTCGACGCGGAACATTACCTGAGCCAGCTTAAGCAACAGTTCACCTCCGTTATCCTCCAACCCGACAAGGTCGATATTCGACGCAGCCTTACGATTAAATAATGGCCTGATAATTGTCACCTTATACTAACAGGATACTGTTCTGTTATACCATTAACTAAATCAAGTCACCATCAGCGGGTTAACATGAAAAAAGCACTGATTACCGGGATCACAGGACAGGATGGCGCTTACCTGACCGAATTACTATTGGCAAAAGGGTATGAGGTTCACGGCATCAAACGCCGGAGTTCGCTGTTCAATACGCAGCGTATTGACCACATGTACGAGGACCCTCATGAGAAAAACGTCCGGCTCAAACTACATTACGGCGACTTATCGGACTCGGCGAACATCATCCGTATCATTCAGGAAGTGCAGCCCGACGAAATTTATAACCTCGGTGCCATGTCGCACGTGCAGGTGAGTTTTGAAGCCCCTGAATACACGGCTCAGGTTGATGGCATTGGTACCCTGCGTATTCTGGAAGCCGTTCGCCTGCTGGGTATGACCGAAAAGACACGGATCTATCAGGCATCCACGTCTGAACTATATGGTGGGGTGCAGGGCCATGCGCAGTCTGAAACCACGCCTTTTTACCCCCGTTCGCCCTATGCCGTTGCCAAACTGTATGGCTACTGGATCACGGTGAACTACCGCGAAGCCTACAACATGTACGCCTGCAACGGTATTCTGTTCAACCACGAGTCACCCTTGCGGGGCGAAACCTTCGTCACCCGGAAAATCACGCGGGCCGTTGCCCGTATCGCGCTTGGTTTGCAGGACAAGGTATACCTGGGCAACATGGATTCACTGCGGGACTGGGGCCACGCCAAAGACTACGTGGAGGCCATGTACCTGATTCTGCAACAGGAAAAACCCGAAGATTTTGTGATTGCCACCGGCGTCACCACCAGCATCCGCGATTTTGTACGGTTGGCTTTCGCTGAGATTGGCATCGAACTGGCCTTCACGGGTGAGGGTGTTTCCGAGATTGGTACCGTGGTCAGCGCATCAAATCCAGACTATCCGGTTGCTATCGGACAGGAGGTAGTAGCTGTCGATAGCCGGTATTTCCGCCCAACGGAGGTAGATCTGCTGCTCGGCGATCCAACCAAAGCCATGACAAAGTTGAACTGGAAGCCTAAGTACGACCTGAAGGCGTTGGTAAACGATATGGTCACTTCCGACATAGAACTCTTCCAGCGCGACCAACTGCTCGAAAAAAGTGGGCACCGGGTGCTTAATTACTTTGAATAATGTTCAGTGATGTCGGATTCTCAAATCCGACATCACTATCATAAAAAAATCCCGTCAGGTAGCTGACGGGATTTTTTTATGTAAACCTTCGCTAAACATTAGACGGGAACAGCGTAGTAATACATCCGCGAACTGTTGGGATACATACCAATCAGCATTAAACCTTCGCCTTCTTTCACCGCACCCATAATGGCTTCCAGTTCTTTAGTCGACCGAACGTTTTTGCCATTCGCCTTCACGATGATAAAGCCTTCTTCGATATCCGTTTCAGCCAGTTTGCCGTCGTAGAGTTTTTTAACTAATACGCCACCACTGATACCAAGTTTCTTGAGGTCGGCCGCCGGTACGTCCGCAAAATCAGCCCCAAGGGCCTTCAGCGAGGCCGAAGCCACCTCAGTGCGTTTGATCACATCGCGGCCACCGTTGCGGTTGCGCAGTTCTACTTTGAAATCACGCTCTGAACCACCCCGATTCACCGTTACCAGGATTACATCACCCGGTCGGCGACGACCAATGATTTCGCGCATGGCCGCATCCGAATCAATGGCCTGTCCTTCCATCTTCACGATGACGTCACCTTTTTGCAGGCCTGCCGTTTTAGCCGCCCCGTTCTCTACAACATCAGCGACGTAGATACCGCGACCGATTTTAGCACCTACTTCCGTGGCGACTTTGCTGTCTAATTCGCGGGGTAAGATACCGAGGTAACCACGCTGTACGGCACCGAACTTCAGCAAATCGGCCGTTACTTTTTTCACCAGCGAGACCGGCACGGCAAAACCATAGCCACTGTAATAACCCGTTGCCGACGCAATGGCCGAGTTGATACCGACCAATTCGCCCCGCAGGTTAACCAACGCCCCACCGGAATTACCGGGGTTGATAGCCGCATCCGTCTGAATAAACGATTCAATCGGCGTGTCGGCCTGTTTGTCGCCCTGACGTTGTGCCCGCTCGCCGTTCTGGTTCAAGATGCCAATACCGCGTCCTTTCGCGCTCACAATACCCGCCGTTACTGTCGATTCCAGATCAAGCGGATAACCAACAGCCAGCACCCACTCGCCGAGTTTCAGTGCGTCCGAGTCGCCAAGCGTAATAACCGGCAGGTCGTTGGCATCGATTTTTACCACGGCTAAATCCGTGAGCGGATCGGCACCAATTACTTTGGCTTTAAAGCTGCGCTTATCGGTCAAAATCACTTCGACCTCATCGGCGTCCTGCACCACGTGGTTGTTGGTAACGATGTAGCCATCCTTGCTAATGATTACACCCGAACCCGATGCCTGCCCCTGTTGACGGCGCGACGGACCCTGCTGACCCCGGCCACCGCCAGACTCATCGCCAAAGAAGTCCTTGAAAATATCGGGAACCTGTTGTTGCCGCACGGTACGGGTTACGGTAGTACGGATGTGTACCACGGTGGGCGTTGACGACTCAGCCGCTGACGAGAAATCGCCGGGGGCTGCGTTGGGCGCACCTAAAGCCGCCAGCCGACCCGTAATGGTTGGGCCGGAAGCCGCTTCGTTAAAGATAACATCCGGCTTGTTCAGGCCCAGCAGGTTGTAAGCCAGAAGCGTGACGGCACTCGATAGGAGTGCAATCACCACTAAAATTTTCCAATTGTTTTTCATGTGTTAGACGGGATAATTAATTGCTGTCGTTCGTGTAAGATTCGTCTTGTATGGACGCTGACAAAATAACGCAGTCAACGGGTCAAAAAGTCCGGCAGGGCAGGTACTTAACAAATTTTAACAGGGCTTTGTTGGCTTATCTGCTAAACAGCAAAATGCCCGCTTCTGTAAAGTATGCGGGCATTTCATTGGGGTTTACGACTGGTCGCTACACGTGTGGTCAGGTCGGCTTCTGTTGTTCGATTAGTTCAAAGGCTTTTTCGGCGGCCGACTGTTCTGCCTTCTTTTTGGAGTAGCCGCTGCCGGTCGCAAATGGCTCGTCATTGACCAGAACCTGCGCGATGAACTCGCGAAAATGACTGTTTCCCTTCTCCTCCAGAATTTCGAACCGAATCTCCTTGCCCTGCCGCTGCGACCACTCGATGAGCCGACTTTTGAAGTTGCCGTTGGTCTGTACAATGGCCTCCACATCGTAATGCGACAGTAATTCACCCAGAATGAACCGCTGCGTAAAGCCAAATCCTTTATCTAAGTAGATAGCTCCCACGAGCGCTTCGAGCGCATCGCCGTACATAGAGGTGCGGGCGGGCAGCGAACGGGTACGACTGCCATCGTATTCGATCAGCCGGTCGAGACCGATTTTCCGGGAAACGCTGTTCAACATTTCGCCGTTGACCAACCGGGATCGCACTTCAGTGAGAAAACCTTCGTCTTTGTAGGGATATTTTTTGAAGAGGTATTCGGCAATGACCATGCCCAGCACAGCATCGCCGAGGTATTCCAGACGCTCATTCGATTCGCGAAAGCCTTTTACCGGCGTTTCGCGGGAGGCTGACGTGTGGAGTAGCGCTAAGCGGTAAACGGCCACGTTGTTGGGCCGTTCACCGATAATATGCGTAATGGACCGCCGGAATTTACGACGGGCCTCAGTTTTCTCACCCGCCCGGAAGAGGTTGAACAGGGGCGTAAACACGGTACGGGTGAGCGTGAGTTGCACGGCTGCTTACTCGTCTAATTTCCTGAAGATCACCGAAACGTTATGGCCACCAAACCCAAAGGTATTGCTCAGGGCAATATTTACCGGTCGCGCCTGTGCCTTATTGAAGGTAAAATTAAGGCGCGGGTTGAATCCTTCGTCGTCCGTAAAGTGATTGATCGTGGGCGGCACCAGACTGTGCTGCATCGCCATAATGCAGGCAATGGCTTCAACCGCCCCGGCGGCTCCCAGCAAGTGGCCCGTCATGGACTTGGTCGAACTGATGTTCAGGTTGTAAGCGTGTTCGCCAAAGACCTTTTCGATAGCAATGGCTTCGCTCACATCGCCGAGTGGCGTGGAAGTTCCGTGTACGTTGATGTAGTCGATGTCTTCGGGTTGCAGTTGTGCGTCGTCGAGGGCATCTTTCATTACATTTAATGCGCCCAGCCCCTCGGGGTGCGGAGCCGTGATGTGATACGCATCCGACGACATACCGCCACCGATCAGTTCGGCGTAGATTTTGGCGCCACGGGCTTTGGCGTGCTCGTATTCCTCGAGGATAATGGCCCCGGCACCTTCGCCCAGCACAAATCCATCGCGGTCCCTATCGAACGGGCGCGATGCCGTTTCGGGCGAATCGTTGCGTTCCGACAGGGCACGCAGGGCGTTGAAACCACCAATCCCGGCTTCGGCAATGGCCGCTTCGGAACCGCCCGAAATCACTAAGGAAAGCCGACCCAGCCGGATAAAATTGAAGGCATCAACCATCGCGTTGGTAGCCGACGCGCAGGCCGACACCGTTACATAGTTGACCCCCCGGAAACCGTAGCGAATCGAGAGAATACCCGAAGCACTGTCGGCAATCATTTTCGGGATAAAAAAGGGATTGTAGCGGGGCGTACCATCGCCAACGGAGTAGTTGCGGACCTCTTCCTCGAACGTGCGCAGCCCACCGATACCCGACCCCCAGATCACACCCGCTTTGTCGAGGTTGATTTTATCCAGTTCCAGCCCCGAATCCCGAATGGCTTCATCGGCCGTGATGACCGCGTACTGCGCAAAGGGGTCCATTTTACGGGCTTCCTGACGCGGAATAAACTGCGCCAGATCGAGACCTTTGATCTCACAGGCGAAACGAGTCCGAAATTTGGTGGCGTCGAATTTCGTGATCGGGCCGGCACCACTTACACCGGCGGATAAATTGTTCCAATAAGTAGGTACATCATTACCAATCGGCGTAAGTGCGCCGAGGCCTGTCACTACTACTCGTTTAAGCGTCATAGACTGAACTCCGAGGTAAAAAAAGAAGGGGGCATTTGCCGGACGTTGTGTCGTCCTGACCGGGTAGCCATCCGTAGCGAACAGACCGGATTAGTTACCGGCGTTCTGCTCCAGGTACGTAATGGCCTGACCAACCGTGCCAATGTTTTCGGCCTGATCGTCGGGGATCGAGATGTTGAATTCTTTTTCGAATTCCATGATCAACTCAACGGTATCGAGCGAATCGGCACCGAGGTCGTTGGTGAAGCTGGCCTCCGGCGTAACCTCCGATTCTTCTACGCCCAATTTTTCAACGATGATTGCCTTAACTTTTTGTGCAATTTCTGACATTTGGATGGTCTATTTGGGTTAAAAAACGACGCAAAGAAAACCATTTCCTCCATCATTGTCAAACAATTTTTTGGATGCCGTGCTGTTGACGAAGGCCCCCTCATGTACAACAATCCACTGTTTATCAACGGGTTAATTGGGCAATTTTTACTATACTCCGTTAATCGACAATTGCTGATACGGACGGGTTCGGTGGTTTTATGCACCTTTGCTGCTGTGAAATGACGCACAAACCATGATGATCCCAAAACTAAAACACAGCAATAGCGGTCGGTTTTTTCTAATGGCCGGCCCCTGCGCTATCGAAGGCCGCGACATGGCCCTCCAAATCGCCGAACGCATTGTGACCATTACCGACAAACTCGGTATTCCCTACATATTCAAAGGCTCGTACCGCAAAGCCAACCGGACCAAAGCCAACTCTTTCACCGGCATCGGCGACGAACTGGCCCTGTCTATTCTCAAAGAAATAGGCGATACGTTTGATATTCCAACGGTGACGGATATTCACGAATCGCACGAAGCTGCGATGGCCGCCCCCTACGTGGATGTGCTGCAAATTCCGGCGTTTCTGTGCCGCCAGACCGAACTGATCGAAGCGGCTGCCCATACGGGTCGGGCGGTAAACATCAAAAAAGGGCAGTTTTTATCGGGTGAGTCGATGGGGTTCGCCGTCGAGAAGGTAAAAAGTGTCAACCCCGACGCAACCGTTATCCTGACTGACCGGGGTAATTCCTTTGGCTATGGCGATCTGGTGGTCGATTACCGCAACATTCCGGCCATGCAGGCGCATCAGGCTCCGGTGGTGATGGATTGCACTCATTCACTGCAACAACCCAATCAGGCATCGGGCGTGACCGGCGGCAAACCGGCCCTGATTGCCACCATTGCCAAAGCAGCTATCGCTGTGGGAGCCGACGGATTATTCATCGAAACGCACCCGAAGCCCGCCGAAGCCAAATCTGACGGAGCCAATATGCTCAGGCTCGATCAGTTGGAGAGCCTGCTCGAAACATTAGTGCGCATCCGGGAAGCTATTCAGCACTGACCAGTTCGTGAGCCGGGGCTTTCACGTTATCAATGTTGAAGTGCAGGCCCCGATTTTCGCGCCGGGCCATGGCCATTTTGATAATCAGGTAAGCCACTTCGATCAGGTTACGCAGTTCGCAAATGGGCACCGATACCGTCGATTGGCGGTAGAGTTCCTCATGTTCGAGGTAGATCAGTTCGAGACGGTCCATCGCCCGTTTCAGGCGTCGGTTCGAGCGGACAATACCGACGTAGTTGGACATAATCGACTCCAGTTCGCGCTTCATCTCGGTAACCAAAACCAGTTCTTCGGGGTGGTGGGTGCCTTTATCGTCCCAGGCGGGTACCAACTCGCCTAAATCAGTCGTGTCGGCATCCTGTCCAATCGAACGCAGGTATGCCCGGTGGCCGAACACGATGGCTTCGAGCAGGGAGTTGGAAGCCAGTCGATTGGCCCCGTGCAGCCCCGTACAGGCGCATTCGCCGGCCGCGTAGAGGTGCTGAATATTGGTTTGGCCGTACTCATTTACGCGGATCCCCCCGCAGAGATAGTGCTGCGCGGGCACAACCGGAATGTAATCTTTGCGAATATCAAGACCCAGGTTCTCCCGGCAATAGGCCGTGATGTTGGGGAAGTGTTCGATGAATTTATCGTAGTCGCAGTGCGTCACATCTAAATACACGTGGGGCGTACCGTTCTTCTTCATCTCTGAGTCGATGGCGCGGGCTACAATGTCGCGGGGAGCCAGCGACAGTCGGGCATCATATTGTTCCATGAACGTCTCGCCGTTCACATTCCGCAGGACACCGCCAAAACCCCGCACCGCTTCCGAAATCAGGAAATTCGGTTTCTTGCCCGGTTCGTAGAGAGCCGTGGGGTGAAACTGAATAAATTCCATGTCTTTGCAAACCGCTTTGGCGCGGTACGCCATCGCAATGCCATCGCCGGTAGCAATGATCGGGTTGGTGGTGCTTTGGTACACCTGTCCGATACCGCCCGAGGCCAGCATGGTGGTGCGGGCAAGAAACCGCTCGACTTTACCCGTCTGTGCGTTTAATACATACGCCCCAAAACAGCGGTTCGTATCGTCATAACGGTGAACGGTTTCGCCCAGGTGGTGCCGGGTAATGAGTTCGACGGCGTAGAAATGCGTGAAAATTTCGATGCTCGGATAATGGTCGACCCGATCCAGCAACGCCCGTTCGATCTCGGCCCCGGTAATGTCTTTAAAGTGCAGAATCCGGTAATCGGAGTGACCGCCTTCTTTGGCCAGATCATAATCGCCGTCATCTTCCTTATCGAAGCGGGTACCATAGTCGATCAGTTCCTGAATCCGGGCGGGGGCTTCGCGCACCACAATGTCGACGACGGCACGATCACTCAAAAAATCGCCCGCAATCATGGTATCGTCAATGTGCTTATCGAACGAGTCCGACTCCGACCACACGCCCGCAATGCCCCCCTGCGCGTATTTAGTGTTGGTTTCGTCGGCCTGCACCTTTGTGATGACGCCAATGCGAACAGGCTTGTTGGCCTCGTCGTAGTGCCGGGCCAGTTTGGTAGCGTAGCTTAATCCGGCAATGCCGGAGCCGATAATGAGGTAGTCGAATTGATGAGGCATCGGTCGTTCAGTTTTTGGCGTCGTTCAGTAGAAGCAGTGCCATTGAAACACAAAGTTGAGCGAAAAAGGATTCGATAAACCCTAAAAAAGCAAAGATAGGGTATCGTGGTGATACCAGACCAGATTGAAACAACTCCTATACCCGGCGTTTTATCAGGCCACTTACCGTACGCTAAGGCAATACCTGCTTTAGTTGCCAATCCGCTGCCGTTCCCGAAAAAGGGGGTTTTTCCCGTTGTACTTCGTAACTGAATACCAGACTTTTACTCCCCTTTCCCGTCTGATAACCACTGTTTTGTATCAGTAACTACACATTTACCTTTTCCCTCTATCTTATGGCCACTCCTATTCCCCAACGCCCGGCATCGGGGCACGGAACACCTCCACGCGGCTTGGACTCGACCGCCAATTCGACGCTTTTTCAGGGCCGTTTCGGGCGGATGTTCCGTTCGCTGCCGCCCGCGCTCTTTACGGATGATGATTTGTTGAAGCTGGCAACGGCCATGACCGCTCAGGCCGAGCCGGAACTCACGCCCGAAACCGAGAATGACAACGAGGAAAACTTCGGCATTCCGGCGGGGTACACTTACTTCGGGCAATTTATCGACCACGACATTACGTTCGACCCGATGAGCAGCCTGATTAAGCAAAATGACCCCGATGGCTTAGTCGATTTCCGAACGCCCGCCCTTGATCTGGACAATATCCACGGTCGCGGTCCCGACGATCAGCCGTACATGTACGAACCCGGCGGCCGGAAATTTTTACTCGGAGACCGTTTTCTGACGGGTGGCGTTCCCGAACACAACCTGACCCGCGACCTGCCCCGATTCCACGAGCGGGCACTCATTGGCGACAAGCGCAATGATGAAAACGTGATTGTTTCGCAGTTACAGGGGGTTTTTCTGCGGTTTCATAACCACGTTGCCGACACTTGCCCCGACGATACGTTCGAGCAGATTCAGCGGAAGGTGCGGTGGCATTATCAGTGGCTGGTAATTTTCGATTTTCTGCCCCGCATCGTGGGCCGTGAGCTAGTTCTGGCCATTCTTCCGCACCTGACCAGCCACAAACCAATCCATGACGATAAACCAAAACTTAACTTTTTCCGCTGGAAAGAAGCTCCGTTTATGCCGGTCGAATTCAGCGTGGCCGCCTACCGGTTTGGGCATTCGATGGTACGGCCCGTGTATCGGTTAAGCGCAAAGAACTTGACCAGCCAAACGCAGATTGGCGGGCTGGACGGTCGTAAATTAGTGTTTGATCCCGTTGCAAATGACGCACTGAATGGTTTCCGGGAATTTCCACCTAACTGGGGCATCGACTGGAATTTGTTTTTTGAGACCCCGACCCACAAGCTATCGCCCGACCAGAAAGGCCCGACCCGGGTACAGCCCTCCTACAAAATAGATCCGTCGCTGGTGGCACCCCTGAAGTTCTTGCCGGAATTTTCCAAGAAAGGGACCAACAACCCCATCGACGTATTTGGTGCCGTTCCTCCACGTAAGGAAATCAGTATGCTGGCCCTGCGCAACCTGATTCGGGGCAGTAAACTGGGGCTGCCTTCGGGGCAGGCGGTGGCGCATCAGATGGGCATTATTCCCATTCCCGACGCCGAACTGCTGGTCGGAAAAGCGAATGCAGACAACCTTCCGGGTGGTAAGGATGCCGCCGATACTGTAGCGGTTACCGCCATTTCGACTGCGTTCACCAAAAAAGCCCCTCTGTGGTTTTACATTTTGGCCGAAGCCCGGCATGAGTGGGTAAAAAAGGTGAAAGACATGACGGCGGACGAAGCGAAAGACAATACGCCTGTACATCTGGGTCCGGTAGGAGGTCGTATCGTTGCCGAAGTACTAATTGGTCTGCTCTGGGGCGACAGCAACTCGTTTTTGAGTGCCTATGCAGGTTTTGTACCCGACTTTGGCAATAAAACAGCCGCATCGGTCTTTGATCGGTTCACGATGGGTGACCTGATAAATGCGGTTCCACCAGTCAGTTAATGTCTAAAACAAGAGCGACCAATCGTACCCGCGCTCTTGTCCCCAAGGTAAGTACAGTACTGATAAAGAGATGGCCAATCTCTGACGAGATTGGCCATTTTCCTCTGTCGGGATAGCGGGATTCGAACCCACGACCCCTTGCCCCCCAGGCAAGTACACTACCGGGCTGTGCTACATCCCGAACAATTCAGGGTGCAAAAATAGCATAACGGGTGTACTTGTCAAGAATCGCGGGCTAAAAAATCCAGCCTACCCCCGTTTCGGATTCAGGGCATTGTCGATGCGGGCCAGGACATCGCTCAGGTGATACCGGCTCATGCGGTCGGTCTGCCGGGGAATGGCACTCTTGATACTACCCCGTAAATTGACCAACTGCGCCCGTACTTCCGACATGATATCCGATTTCTTGATGTCAGCCACTGGACCGGCATTATACCGGAAGCCGTTACCCGAGAAACCAGCGACCGGGGCTGCGGGTGGTGCCGGGTTCAGCATCGAAATCATCTTTTCGGCATAGGTTTTCTGGAGGTTTCGACGGTACACATCAATCGAGTGACCCGCCTTCAGTTCGCGCCAGATACCAGACTGTAAATCGGTCATAAACTCGTCCAGCCCGTACGTTTTAACCGAGCGGCTGTCATTTTCGATTAACCGCGTCAAACGCCCCACGTCCATCAGGCTGTTCAGGGTTGTCTCCTGTAACGTCCGCAGAAAATCGACACCCTGATCGGGTCTAATCAAGGCCATTACTTTTGTATCCATCATCCACATCGGCGTCTGGAACAACTGCTGATTGAGGAACGTAACGGCACTTTTTTGCAGGGCGTAGGGCGTAGGTTCGTACACCACAACGCCCGTTTGGTCATAGGTGCGGGGCGTTTCGTAGACACCACCGACGTACTTGGTTACGTGGCCCATGTACCGCCGGAACTGACCCGTTACTTCGCCGTACATCTCCCGCAGTTTGTCATAATCTTCGGCTTCTTCGTTGGTCCACTGCGTCAGGTTGGGCAGGATACGCTTCAGGTTTTTAATGCCGTACGTGCTGGCAATCATGGCGTTATCACCCAGGTCTTCACTTTGCGAACGTGGATCGAGCGGGTTCGTTTCCGTACCGAACCAGTAACGGTCATCGCCGACGTGCTTTTTTACCCATCCGTTCAGCACCATCTTGTCGGCTTCGGGCGTGGGCGTGTCGTAAATCGGTTTGTATCCCCACTCAATGGCCCACATGTCGTAAGTACCGATCCGCGGAAACAGGTCGCGGATGCTGTCTTCGGGTTGCGCGACGTAGTTGAACCGGGCATAGTCCATGATGGACGCCGTGTGGCCGTACTGTTTGATGAAATTCTTATCGCGCAGTTTTTCAACGGGTGTCGCATGACTCGATCCGAAGTTGTGGCGCAGTCCGAGGGTATGGCCTACTTCGTGCGACGACACGAAGCGCACCAGTTGGCCCATCAGTTCATCGTCGAATTTGGGTTTGCGGGCGCGGCTGTCCACGGCAGATCCCTGCACCATGTACCACTTGCGCAACAGGTTCATCACGTTATGGTACCAGCCGATGTGGCTCTCGATGATCTCACCCGACCGGGGATCGTGTACATTGGGGCCGTAGGCGTTCTCGATGTCGGACGCGAAGTAGCGAATCACCGAATAGCGGGCATCTTCCAGGCTGAGCGTGGTGTCTTTACTGTCCCAGTCTTTGGCCATGACCGCGTTTTTCCAGCCCGCTTTCTCGAAAGCTGCCTGCCAGTCATTCACACCCAGTTTCAGGAATTTACGCCATTTCAGGGGGGTGGCCGGGTCAATGTAATACACAATGGGCTTGCGGGGTTCGATCAGTTCGCCCGCTTTCTGCTTTTGTGCATCGGCTGCGTTCTTCGGCTCTAACCGCCAGCGAACGGCAAAGGTCTCGTCTTCGGTGCGCTGTGAAGCATCATCATACACCGTGTAGCCATTCGCAAAAAAACCAACCCGACTGTCGAACAGGCGTTTGCGCATGGGTGTACGCGGTAGCAGAATCATCGACGTGTTAATCTCCATCGTTACCGCACCGGCTGCGCTACCGGCGGGCAAGGCAACCGTGGGCAGTGGTGACGGCACCGGCGAGGGCAACACCGGCGTCGTGTTCACGGTAAACGTTTTGGTCACCACCACCTCGGTGTTGATGGGATACGACCGGATACGCTGCACAAATGACCGCTCGGGTGCCAGAGCGGTCAGCCGGTAGCGAAACTTGCTGACCGGGTTCATGGACACAACCTGGTTATCCCCCTTAAAAAAATCCGTCACCTCAATCACCGACGACTGCACACTGTCTTTCCGAACGGCCCGCAGATCAAAAGCGGAGGCAATCGGCTCAACATTGGAGTTACGAACGGCCTGCGAAATCGGCAGGGTATCGTTCCCCACGTTGATGTAACTGACGACCCGCAGCAGCAGTTTCTTTTCGGGACCACGCTCCCAGCGCAACACTTGCCGGTTGATTTCTTCACCGCCGTACCCCGCTCCGGTTGGGGCTTTAGCGATGCGGGTGATGGCCATAAACTCACGGCCCAACAGACTATCTGCTATTTCGAGGTAAAACTTATCGTCGATGCGATGGGCAGTAAACAGGCCCCGGCTGGTTTGGGCAGCGGACGTGATTACCTCTTTGTATGGCTTCATCAGCACTCTGGGTGCGGCTGCCACGGTCGTTGCTGCTGGTGGAGTAGCCGTAGCCGAGCCGGGCAGCGTCATGGTGGGTGATGTGGGCGGGGTAGGCCGGGGTGTCTGGGCCTGTACGGTTACTAAACCGGTTAGTCCAAGCGTGGTAAGCAGTAGAAGGGTAGTAATTTTCATTCGATGGATGGGGGGTGAGTTTGTTGGATTAGTGATGCAGGTTGTGATCTTTTTCATCCTGTTTTTGTCATCCTGACGCAGGAAGGATCTTAGCGATCTGGCCCCTAAGATCCTTCCTGCGTCAGGATGACAAACGGGCTGATAAAAACATCAATCAGTT
>JBBQLG010000087.1:0-25971 GCA_038327655.1 Cytophagales bacterium | reverse complement strand
TAGACTTGTTGTGATGTTGTTTATCAGGCACTTAGATAGAAGTTCCATAATCCAGCGCACACTTCCAAAGTTGAATCGTGGCCTTCTATATCATGCGCCCGCAACCGATCCGATAAAATACGGTACCGCTTTAAGCCGCTTATACTATGCTCAATACTAACCCGTTGACTTGCCAAAGCTTGATTCAATACCTTTTGACCGCCTGACAAAAGCGCCTTTTTCGTGGCTTTAGCTGGCAAGTAAACTGATTGGCAGTCATAATCTTTATCGAATCCTAGGTAACCTAAATCCAAACGAATCGTGAAGCGTTTAAACCAAGTTAATTCGGGAGGAAATTCTGATTTCAGCATCTTGTAATCATGCACTTTCCCGGGCCAATAAGCACCCAAATAAAGAATACGCTTGGTGCAGCCAGTAATAATTGTGTTCTTCAAGGTGTGTCTTTTTTTTTACCTGAATAGTTATTCTTTTGCTCATAGTCATCACCCGGTCTTTGGATGGGTTGTTCAGTTGCATCAATGATTAATGTATCGTACTTTCGGAAGTGATTTTCAAACTCTGTTACGGTATCAAACGAACGAGCTGGGGCAAAACTATGGTCAGATAGCATTGATTTTAAGATAGTTATACCTGTATCCTGATTGCGTTTAGCTGTTGCGCCATCCATCCCTGTTACCAAACCAAGTAAGTCATAGGTAAGTCCAGATTTTAGGCTAAACAAAGTAAAAAACAGCAAATCATCTGCGGACACAATGGCTGATTTTTTAGGTCCATCTGCTTGTCTCTGTGGAAGCGTTTTACCAAACAGCTTCAAATAAGTCTGCTCAAAAAGAGCTGATAGTTTGCGGAATCGTTTTTCGTCATACCCTGTTGATGAACGCCATTGTCGTTCATTTTTTAAGTCGCTAATTGAGATTTTCATGAATCAAAAATAAGCTTTCCTACCATCACAACAAGTCTAATGAGTGAATACTTTTTTATCCGTATCAAATAAATCAAAGCCGCCCCGGTGGTAGCCTAAAGCCAGTGTGTTTTTTTCTGGCTCGACTAAGGCGATTATAAAGTTAGCGTTCGGACTATTGCCAACAGCCGGGATTTTCTTGTACACCGTAAACGCATTGGTTTTCGGGTCAAACTGATTCAGGCCGCCACCATCGGTACCCAGCCAGATCATACCGTTCGCATCGCCCTGAATGGATAAAACGATGTTATTGCTTAAGCTATTCTGATACGGTGAATTGCGAAACGTTTTGAATTTAGTGCCGAATTTTGGTAAAAAATTTACCCCCCCGGAATACGTACCCACCCACATATTGCCGATATCATCTTTGTACAGCGAGTAAACCGAATTACTGCTCAGACTGGTGTTGTCGATTGCCTCGTTTCCGAAGGTGAAAAATCGGTTTGTCAGCGGGTTGTAGATGCTGATGCCGCCATTTTCGGTGCCGACCCATAAATTACCCTGATCATCGTCCATGAACGACAAGATGTCGTCATAGCCCATGCTGTATGGGTTGGCAGGGTCGTGCCGATACGTGGTAAAAGTTGACGCCACCGGATTGTACCGGCAAATGCCACCACCCAGCGTACCCGCCCAGATTGTACCCTTGTGGTCGGTGTAAACCGTTTTTATCCAGTTACTGCTGATGCTGCCTACCTGTTTAGGGTCGTGAAAATAGGCATGAAATTGTTTTTTGGCCGGGTTAAACCGGTTCAGCCCGTTTTGGGTGCCCACCCAGAGCATTCCGGTTCGGTCTTCGGTAATTTGTACGACGTAATTGTTGCTTAAACTGCTGGTATCGGCGCGGTTGTGCCGGTAGGCGCTATACGATTTATTCTGTGTGTTTAGCCGGTAAAGTCCCGCAGTCGTTCCCAGCCAGATGTTCTGGCGGCTATCCTGAAAGAGATCCATGATCTGAAGTGGAACCTTGCCGAACGAATAATGCGAGAAATTATCGGCATCCCGGTTAAACGTGTCCAGGCCCTTGGCCGTTGCTACCCAGATGGTACCGGCTTTATCTTCTAAAAGATCGTAAATTAAATTGTTCCGGAGACTGGTGGGGTTTTCGGGCGTGTGCTTATAGATGGTGAATTTATACCCGTCGTATTTGTTCAGCCCCTCGTCGGTAGCAAACCACATAAACCCCTTGCTGTCTTTCAGAACGGCATGCACAAAACCCTGGGATAACCCATCATTGGTGGATAATCGGGTAAAAGCGGGCTTTCGCCATTGGGCCAGTACCCACCCGGCGTTCAGCACGAAAACGAGCGAGAACAGCACAGCTTTTTTCATAAGCAATTAGGAGCTACGCTACTCGGTACGTTTGCGGGGAGGCTGTCGGCTCGTTTCAGTCGAAAAGGCTGATGGATTAACAGGGGGCAGCATCGGCCTGTAACAAGTACGACCCGCCAGCAGACTGACGTCCGACGGGGAAATACTCAGGGATTGGTACATAAAAGAGGTCGTTACGGTTTTACCTATAAACATAACGTCTTTATTTAACTATACGGAAAATCAGTGCATTAAATCGGCTGTATTTTCCGGAAAAGGGGTTTTTTAACTGGTTTTAACCGTTTTAGGTCAGCAAACGGCTTACGTCCTGCGGATGTCTGCGGGTTACACATGGTCGTACCAGGCAGGGTTTTTTTCACAAACGCTGTGATCAACTGGCCGCCAACGGGTCGGTTAACCGGGGTTCGTGGTCGGGCGGGGTCGGATGCTGGCGAAAAATTTCTTCCAGTCGGGCAAACAGGGCAGGGTGCTTTTGCTGAAGGAGGTCGGGGCGTTTAAAGAAATATTCGGACACCACGGCAAAAAATTCGGCTTCGTTGGTAATGCCGTAGGGGTCGATATCTGATTCGCCCGTTTTTATGTCGTGGATGCTGGCGTGAATCAGTTGAAGCCACGGCTGCACGTGATTTTTGTCCAGCATGTATTCGGGTAGCCCATCGGTGGCGCCGTCGGCCTTATCGAGCAGGTGAACAAACTCATGGATTCCCGTGCTGGATTTGTCCGTTTCGTTGGCAAATCCTTCGTGCAGGGCGGGTTTGGACAGGGCCATTGTACTTTGCAGCGCGCCCCCTTCGCCCACCATACCCAGAATGTTTCGTTGGTCGCCGGTGGTATCAAATTCTTTGTTAAAAGCCCCTTCGTAGAGCAGCACGGTGGTCAGGCGGTAGTAATCCCAGCCCTCGAACCCAAAAATGGGGATAACCGCACTGCTGGCCACCAGTACTTTGTCGAGGTCATCGACGGTAGTACCCACGCCCTCGATGCTGATGTGTTGCAGAAACTGGTCAACCCGGTCGGCAAACGACCGTTTCTGTTCGTCCGTTAGTGCCCGGTAATAGGCGACGTGTTCCTGTAAAAGCTGCGTATACGTCGCCGGGACCGGTTCGGAAAGGGTCGTTTTGGGACGATTGTACTGCCAGATCAGCCAGCCCATAAACAGTACCAGCAGGATAACGAGGATAAACAGCATAGTTGAGCAGGTTAACTAATCTCATAAACGGTTGGTTAGCCCGATGGTTTTATCCAGACAGATCGTTACGTTTAGTGAATATGATCAGAAAAGTACTGCACCGCCTGACGCACTGGGAAACGTGGGATTACCGGGTGAAACTGATTCCGCTGATTCCCGTCTGGTGCTGGCACTGCGGGCGGGCGGGGTCCTGGTGGTTTTTTACGCCCGCCAACCCGACGCTTACGTTTGGGGGCTTCGAGGGCGAAACCAAGCGGGAGATGTACGAACAGTTGCCGCCGGACCGCTGCCCCCGCAGCATTTATGTTGATCCGGCGGCACCGGCTGAGGCCGTAGTTGACCGGGTTGCCGCCCATTTCGGGACGTATCCGGTGGCGGTAAAACCCAACGTGGGCATGATGGGTCTGCTGTTTCGGGTTATTCACTCCGCCGATGAGTTGCGTGCGTATCACCGTCAGACACCGGTCGAGTACATTGTGCAGGAACTGGTCACGTATCCCATTGAAGTCAGCGTGTTTTACTACCGCTTCCCCGGCGAGCCAACGGGCACCATCACGGGATTTGTCCGCAAAGACTTTCTGGAGGTGACCGGCAACGGCCAATCAACGCTCTGGGAGTTGATGCTTGCGTACCCGAAGGTTCAGTACCGGCTGGAGGAGATGCGGGCCAAACACGCCAGCCACCTCGGGGACGTGCTGCCCGATGGTGCTATTTACCGGCTGAGCAACGCCCTGAATCAGACAAGGGGCGGGCAGTTGGTCAGTTTGGCCCACGAAAAAGACGAGCAACTGTTGGGAATTTTTGATGCCCTGAGCCACTACACCGGCCAATTTTATTTCGGGCGGTACGACATCAAGTGCGCGTCGATAGCGGATTTAAAGGCGGGTCGTAACTATTCCATTCTTGAATTTAACGGGGCCGGGGCCGCTCCGCACCATGTGTATGGCAACGGTAATTCACTTTGGCAGGCGTACCGGATTGTGCTGCACCACTGGGCGGTACTGGCCCGGATTGCCCGGCAGAATCACGCCCGTGGGGTGCCGTACTGGTCGTTTCGGCGCGGATTAACGCAGATCGTGGGGGCACAGCGGTACCTCGCTGTTCTGAAAGAATCAGACCTGACTCTTACCCTGACCACAACCACAGCGAATGTGCCGACCGATGCCCCCGAACTTACTCCGCGTACCTGATGCCGGTAATAATCATTTCGTTCTCGCCCTGAGCCGTGCGCAGCCGCATGGTATCGCCTACCTGTTTGCCCTGCATGGCGCGGGCGATGGGCGTCGTGAAGGCGACGAATCCTTTCGCGGCATCGGCTTCATCGACGCCGACGATGGTAAATTGACGCTCGGCTGCGGCTGTTTTGCCCGACTTCCTGCCACCTGCCGATGGACTGGTCTGCAGGGTGACGGTTGCCCCAAAGCGAACTTCGCCGGGAGGCTGCGCGTGCGGGTCAATTAGTCTGGCCTGACCGATGCGTCCGTTTAGCTGACCAATCTGCCCGTTTAGCAGGGCCAATCGGCGGGTACGTTCGGTTTCTTCACTATGGTCGGCCTGTATCCGCGCATGGTTAGCCTCCAGTTCGGCCAGTTCATCCCGCAACAGGGTCAGCCCGCGCGGGGTTACGTAGTTGGGCGTACCCGGCGGCAGCGGTGCCCGGGCCGGAATAACGACGGGGGCATCGGCGGTTTCATTCTTCAGAAAAGCACTGCTCATAGTAATCAAGCGTTGAGGAAATCGCTGACCGGTTGGCGGTCGTTTTCAACAAACAGGCGATGCCGGTTAATGTTTACCGGGAAGTCAACCGCGTTCTTTTAGGGACTGTAGTCAGGCTTTCCGGGTCATTCATGAAACCTAACCTGCCGTCTTCATGGTCCCGTTTGCGCCGAATGGCATAGAGTGTTGATCCGCCACCTAAGGTTAGTAGCTGATTATGCCGCTCAGATAGATATAAATAAGGTCCGCCTGTCTTTAATTATTTACGCACTTTCTTTGCCTGTTCATGTATCATTCGACTCATTCCTTATGCAACTCACGTTAAACTCCCGCTTCGTTGCGTCGGCTTTGCTGATGGCTACCGTAGCCGCCGTTGGCTTTCAGCACTACCTGCCGCCCGTTCACCCGTTTCGGGCTACGGTCACGGCTTCTGTCTCGCCCGACGATCTGTTTCGTCAGTCGGTAGCCATGGCAGGTGATTCGGCGGTTATGCCGGAAGAGAACCGGTTTACCAAAACGGTGCTGTCCAACGACCTCAACGAGCCGATGGAATTAGCCGTAGCCCCCGATGGCCGCATCTTTTTTGTGGAACGGGCGGGCAAGTTTTACATGTACGATCCCGCGACCCGCAAGACGCGTGTCCTGCGCGACTTTCCGGTAAAGGCCGTCGAGAAATACCTCAACGGGTTGCTGGGCATGACCATCGACCCGGATTTTGCCAAAAACCATTACCTCTATTTCTTCTATACGACCACCGAAAAGGAACAGACAAAACAACTCATCTCGCGTTTTACGCTGACGGACGGGGCACTGGATCTGGCGTCGGAAAAGGTAATTATCGAGGTGCCCATCGACCTCGAAGTGAGTGCCCACACGGGCGGATCGCTGACCTGGGACACGCACCACAACCTGTACATCTCGACCGGTGACAACACCGTACCGTTTGAATCAAACGGGTTTGCGCCCATCGACCAGCGCGAGGGGCGGCTGACGTTCGATGCGGAGCGGTCGGCGGGTAACCCGAACGATCTGCGGGGTAAAATCCTGCGCATCACCGTCCAGTCCGACGGCTCCTACACCATTCCAGATGGCAATCTGTTCCCAAAAGGTACGCCGGGGACGCGGCCCGAAATTTATGTGATGGGGTGCCGCAACCCGTACCGCATTTCTGTCGACCCGGCTACTGACTTTGTGTACTGGGGTGAAATTGGGCCGGATTCGGGCACCGACGGGCCGCAGGGACCGCGCGGGTACGACGAATTCAACCAGGCACGCAAGGCCGGTAACTACGGCTGGCCGTACTTCGTGGGCGACAGCAAACCTTACTTCACCTACGATTTTGCCACGAAAACCGCCGGGCCGCTGTTCGACGTGAACGCCCCCGTGAATGGGTCGCCAAACAACACGGGTGCCAAAATGCTGCCCCCCGCGCAGAAAGCCATGATCTGGTACCCATACAATCAGTCAGCGGAGTACCCGGCCCTGGGGACCGGTGGCCGCTGCGCCATTGGCGGGCCGGTGTATCATTACAACGCCAGCCTAAAGTCGGCCGGAAAACTGCCCGCTTATTACGATAAAGCCATTTTTGTGGGCGACTGGATGCGGAACTGGATTTTTGCCGTGCGGTTGGACGAGAACCAGAACTACAAAAGTATGGAGCCGTTCATGCCCCTGCGCGGAAATTTCAAACGCCCCATCGACATCGAATTCGGGGCCGACGGCGTGCTGTACATGCTCGAATATGGCTCCGTCTACGGCATCGACAACGACGATGCCCGACTGGTAAAAGTGGAATTCAACCCCGGCAACCGGGCACCCGTTGCCCAGATTTCGGCGAAGGACAGCATCGGCTTGGCGCCCATGACCGTAGCCTTCAGCAGCCGCAGCTACGATTTCGACAAGGGGGATAACCTGAAATACCAGTGGCAGTTCGTGGGCGGTAAACCCGGCTCAACGGAGGCTAATCCCTCGTTTACCTTCGCCAAAAACGGCGTCTACAACGTGGTGCTGACCGTAACGGACCCCGCCGGCCAGCGCGGACGCGATACGATGGTCGTGAAAGTGGGCAACACCCTGCCGCAGGTGGCCATCAACACCACCACCAATGGTACGTTCTTTTTCCCGGAGCAGACGCCATTGGCCTACACGGTCGATGTGCGGGATAACGAAGACAAGGTAATCGACAAAAAACGGGTGAAAGTAGCCCTGAACTACATCCCCAAAATTTCGGAAAACGAACTGATCGGTCACCAGCCGATTACGGCGTCGTACAACCTGGGCAAGAACCTGATGAACGC
This sequence comes from Cytophagales bacterium, assembly GCA_038327655.1. GTDB lineage: Bacteria > Bacteroidota > Bacteroidia > Cytophagales > Spirosomataceae > JBBQLG01. The sequence continues at coordinate 18,476 of JBBQLG010000087.1, read as the reverse complement.
CAGCGACTGCAAAGCCTGCCACCAGATCAACGGCAAATCGGTTGGTCCGGCTTATGTTGAGGTCTCGAAACGCTACAAAAACGATAAAACAGCCGTGGCAAAATTAGCCAGCAAGGTAATCACCGGGGGCGGGGGCGTCTGGGGCGAACACGCTATGAGTGCGCACCCGCAGCTCTCCCGCGAGGAGGCTACCGAGATTGTCAAGTACGTTTTATCGCTGTCCGATGCCCAGCCCGACGCCCAGTTGCCCGCGCAGGGTACGCTGGCCCTGAACGACCACGTCGGCAAAAACGAGCGGGGGCGGTACATCCTGACCGCAGCGTACACCGACGGGGGCGGGGCCATTACCCCTCTGACCCAACAGCAGACGCTGGTGCTGCGGCCGTCGCGGCTGATGGGTCCCGAACTCGAAGACCTGCACGGGATGGAGCGGCAGGGGCGCCGGTTGACGAACATCCACGATGGGTCGTATTTCGTGGCGAAGAACATCGACCTGACCGACATCCGCCGGTTGACGTATCGGCTGATGGCCAAAGAGCAGGGTGCTGCGATTGAGGTGCATACCGGTTCGCCAACCGGGCCGGTGGTGAGTTCGCTGACGTATCCGGCCACGGGCGACACCTACGCCGAGCCGACCACAACTGTGCAGCCGACGGCGGGGAAACACGACCTGTACTTTGTTTTTGTGAAAAAAGACGCATCCGCAGCCCCGTTGGGCTTGCTGGAATGGGTTACTTTTGGGAAGTAAAACTCGAAACCCCAACCGCACCGGCGGACCGCCCTGAAGGGGCTTTACAGAGTTAGTTACCGGTAGCTAACTCTGTAAAGCCCCTTCAGGGCGGTCCGCCGGTGCGGTTGGGGTTTGATAACTCCAAGCCGTTCTCCTGCCATGAAAACCAACAAACGAACGTTCTCGCCCGCCGATAGTCCGTCGGCTTCCCGCCGTTCCTTTCTGAAAACGCTGGGCCTCGCCGGTACCACCGTCGCTGTGGTTCCCGCAACCCTCGCCGGTGCCGGAACCCCCGACCCCGTATCGGTCCCCCAGTACCTGAATCTGATTAAGAGCCACAGCAGCACATCGGCCAACGATAAAGTGCGCATTGCCCTGATCGGTACCGGTGGCATGGGCATTGGCGATACGCAGACGGCCCTGCTGGTCGACGGCATCGAAATGGTGGCTGCCTGCGACCTGTACGACGGGCGGCTCCGACGCGCCAAAGAACTCTGGGGCGACGGCCTGACCACCACCCGCGACTACCGTACCCTGCTGGACCGCCCGGACATCGACGCCGTCATCAACGCGACGACCGACCACTGGCACGAAAAAATATCGTCCGATGCCATGCGCAAGGGTAAGCACGTCTACTGCGAAAAGCCGATGGTGCAGAAAGTCGAGGACGGACATACCCTGATTAAGGTCGCGAAAGAAACGGGCAAAGTCTTTCAGGTGGGCAGTCAGTTCGGCAGTTCGATCATCGTGGCCAAAGCGAAAGAACTGCTGAAGGCGGGCGAGATCGGCAGCCTTGTTTTTGCCGAAGCGCAGTACGACCGCCACAACGCCATTGGGGCCTGGCAGTATTCGATTCCGCCCGATGCGTCGCCCCAAACCGTGGACTGGGACACCTACCTGGGCTCGGCCCCGAAACGCCCCTGGGATCCGCTTCGGTTTTTCCGGTGGCGCAATTACCAGGACTACGGCACCGGCATTGCGGGTGATCTGTACGTCCATTTGCTCACCACGCTGCACACCATTACCGGCTCCAAAGGCCCAAACCGGGTGTATTCGAGCGGGGGCATCCGCTACTGGAACGATGGCCGCGACGTACCGGATATTCAGTTGAGCGTCTACGATTACCCCAAAACGGCCGAACACCCCGAATTTAACCTGACCACCCGCGCCAATTTTGTCGATGGCGGGGGCGGGGGGTACTTAGTGCGGTTGGTAGGTACGGAAGGGGACCTGTCGCTGGGATGGGATATCCTGACCGTGCGCCGGAACAAGTTCTCGAAAGCACCGGGCATGTCGGTCGATAACTTCCCGAAAGATCAGAAAGAGTTGTTCATCGCCGAATACAACAAACAGTACCCATCCCACGCCGAGATGGAAGGGCCGAAGGAGTTTAAGTACATGGTGCCCAAAGACTACAAGGGCGACCGCTACGAACACTTCGTTAATTTTTTCAACTCCGTGCGGACCAACGCTCCCAACGTCGAAGATGCTACGTTTGGCTTGCGGGCCTGCGGACCCACGCAGTGCGGCAACATGAGTTTAGCCCAGAAAAAAGCCGTGAGTTGGGACCCGATCAACATGCGCATCATGCCGATAGCCTGAGGCTGTTTATAACGTTCATTCAGGTACCAGCGGCAACTCAACTGAGTTGCCGCTGGCTTTGTCATCCTCACTCATTATGGCTGTTACCGATCCATCGACTGTGTTTCCGCTGACCGGCTATGACCGGCTGTGTTTCCTGAAAAACGTAATCACCCACCCGCAGATCACCATTGGCGAGTACACCTACTACGATGATTTTGAGACTGTAGCAAATTTTCAGAAAAACGTCCGCTACCTGTTCGACTTTACCGGCGATCACCTCACGATTGGTAAATTCTGCATGATCGCTTCCGGCGTCGAGTTCATCATGAACGGAGCCAACCATTTGGCCGGGGCGGTTAGTGCTTACCCGTTTGCCATTTTTGGGGGCGACTGGGCGAAGGCCATGGACGGAAAATCGTATCCCCGAAAAGGAGAGACGACGATTGGAAATGACGTTTGGATTGGTTACCGGGCGGCCATTTTACCCGGTGTAACCATTGGCGATGGGGCTATTATTGGATCCTATGCCGTAGTAACCCGCGATGTACCACCCTACGGCATCGTTGGCGGCAATCCCGCTCAGGTGATTCGACCGCGGTTCGATGAGTCAACTACGGCCCGATTGCTCGAGGTGGCCTGGTGGCAGTGGCCAATCGAAAAAATCACCCAATATGCTTCGTTGCTTACGGGTGATGTGACGGGGTTTCTGGCTGAACTGGATCAGCAACAAAGCTGACGATTCACTGCCAGCACAGATTGAGTGCCTGACGACATTATTAGTTAGCTGCTCATCATCGACGATGTTCCCCGCTCGACTGATGAGCCGCAGCGCATTCAGGGCTTCGGGAAGGGCGACGTTACTGTATCAACGTGGTTGAAAGGGTGTTTCAGGGGCAGATCCCTGAAACACCCTCACGGCTGTTTACTCAAAAGAGCAATGCTACTTTGCCCTGCGTCCGGCGCGATTCCATGTCGCGGTGGGCGGTTTGTACGTCGGCAACCGGATAGGTCTGTACCGGCAGTTTCAGGTTGCCGACCTGCCAGTAACCAAACAGTTCACCCGCGTATTCCCCGAATTTGGCCACATCCGCGAAGAGCGTGTAACCGCGTACGGCCTGTCCCTGGCCAATGAGTTGCTGGCCGGCCAGCATGGTCGGTTCGCCACTGGCCGCACCGTAGATAACGGCGGTGCCGCCCGCCCCCAGCGTTTGCAGGGCATCGCCCCCTATCGTTCCCCCAACGGCATCGAACGAAGCCGAAACCCCCTGACCCTCCGTGGCATCGCGTACCTGCTGCACCCAGTCGGCATCGGTGTAATTCACGACCACATCGGCACCTAAGGCCAGCACCGATGCTTCTTTAGCCGCACTGCCTACGGCGGCAATGACCCGTTTACCCTGATTTTTGGCGATCTGCACCAGCACCGAGCCAACGCCCCCGGCAGCGGCCAGCACCAGCACCGAGGGGTAAGCACCCGTATGGAGCAGGCCCACCGCCGTCATGCCCTGTACCAAAAGGGCCGTTGCTTCGGCATCGCCTAAGCCATCGGGTAACGGAATGGCCTGAGCCGCCTGCGCAATGGCATATTCAGCGTACCCTCCATTCGGAATCATGGCCATCACGCGCTGACCGGGTTGCAGGTTACTAACCCCTTCGCCAATGGTTTCGACCCGGCCCGCTACTTCGTAACCGCTCACAAATGGCAGGGTAACCGGACTTGGGTACGTGCCTTTTCGTTGCAGCACATCGGCGTAGTTGACACCGGCTGCGGCTACCTTTATCAATACTTCGCCCGCTTGTGGCCGGGGCGTCGGCAACTGAACAAATTGTAAAACATCGGCTTCGCCGTGTTCGGAAAACTGTACTGCCTGCATGAATGACGTTGGTTTAATTGAAACTATTTTTGTTACATTAAATGCTAAATAAACGATCAGGCTCTTCGCATTTCGTCCAGATTTGCCAGAGAAGTGTTCAGCACATCGGTAATGGAATAGCGGCCTAAATCCTGCTTGAGCGCGTCGAGTGACTGCGCAAAAATGGGGCGCAGTGTCTGCTGAATGCTACCGGCAATGGGACTACAGTGCGGCCGGTTGTCGCGGTGGGCCAGGGCGAAAAAATCAACCCGGTCACCCTCCACGGCCAAAAACACATCGAGCAGGGAGATGTCGGCCGCAGGCCGTTCCAACTGATAACCGCCCGCCTTACCACGGAGTGACACCACTAAGCCTACTTTCCGCAATTGAATCAGCAACCGCCTGATGATGACCGGATTCGTATTTAAAACACCTGCAATTTCGTCTGAGGTAACCAACATGCCGCCGTTGCCCGCGTAGCCCACAAACGAAATGATGTGTTTGGCGGGTGCGCCTGCATTGCCGGGATAGGCTAAGTAAGTCATGATGTGGATTGCCGTCAGAAAGTTGCCGCTCATTATAATCGCCTGGTTGAAGGGGTAATTCTATTGTAACAAAAATAGTTTCAATTCGTATTGGGAAATTAGCTGAATGCGAAGTCCGGTTAGGGCTGCACCGGGCGAAACGAAAGGGATCTGTCCGGCTCAGTACCCGCTTACCACACCCCTGTAGCGGGTGTCGGCTGACAAGGAAAGTTGCCGATTGCGTAGAGTTGCTGCCGGATCGGTCCGAAAAAGGCGGGGTCTTCACCGACGATTCTCTTTTCTTCGTTATTTTGGGGTATGACCCCACGATTTCTACCTGCCTTGACGGGCCTGTTGCTTTCTATACCGGTACTTGCCCAAAATTTGCCCGTGTTAGACCAAAATCCGGCGTCGACTCGCTGGAATCGTTTGCGAACACCCCACTTCACTGTTCTGTACACGGATGACTTTAGGGCCACGGCGCAGCGAACGGCCCAACGGCTCGAGCAGTTCTACGCGCCCGTAAGTGCCAGTCTGGGTCGTCAGCCCCGGCCCATTTCGGTGGTGCTGCAAAACCAGACAACGGTGAGCAATGGCTTTGTCTCGCTCCAGCCGCGCAAAGTCGAATTCAACACCGTAGCCCCGCAAACGCCGTTTTTGACCGGTACGCTGGACTGGCTTGACCTACTCTCGGTTCACGAATTCCGGCATGTCGTGCAGCGCGATAAAGCCCTGACGGGGGTGTCGCTGGCGGCTTTCCGGCTGCTGGGGTATCCGGCGGTGGGTGCCATTGGCGTGGGCATTCCCGACTGGTTCGTAGAGGGCGACGCCGTGGGTACCGAAACCGTGCTGACGCGGGGTGGACGGGGCCGGATACCGGATTTTGACCTCGGTTTCCGGGCGAATCTGCTGGCCGGTCGCCGGTTCGATTATAGCAAAGCCGTGGGCGGCTCCTACCGCGATAACGTGCCGAATCATTACACGCTGGGCTATTTGCTGACGACCTATGCGCAACGAAACTACGGCGTTACGGTCTGGGACAACATCCTGAGCCGGTATTATCAGTTTCCGTTTTACCCGTTCTCCTTCTCCAACATCCTCAAAAAAGCCACTGGCCTGCGCACGGAGGAACTCTACCGCCGAACGCTGGACGACATCACCGAAACCTACCGGCAGGAGCAGGCTGGTCTGAACGTAACCGACGCTACTGTTTTACCGGCCCGCGCCGAACGGCAGGGGAAAGCACTGGTCTTTACCAATTACCGCTATCCGCAGTGGGTAGACGACAGTACACTGCTGGCCGTAAAAAGTGGTTTGGGCGACATTGACCAGTTAGTCAGCCTGCGCCGGTCGGCAGACAGCCTGAACGCCTGGCGGGAAGAGCGGATTTTCGTGCGCGGCTACGTCAACAATCCCGAAATGCTGTCGGTCGCCGGAGGAAATGCCTGCTGGATTGAGTACGACTACGACCCGCGCTGGGGGCAGCGGATCTACTCCGACATTCGGTTGCTCGACCTGGCGTCCGGCCAACTCACCCGCCTGACCCGGCGGGGACGGTACACGGCTGCGGCCGTTTCGCCGGATGGTACGCAGGTGGTGGCCGTGCGCAACGACGACCGCTACCACACGCAGTTGGTGGTACTCGATGCCCGGACGGGTACCGAAAAAACGGTGCTGACCAATCCTGACCGCCGGTTCTATAGTCAGCCGCGCTGGTCGGCGGATGGCCGGACAGTGGTGGCCGCGGTACTGGTCAATCAGCAGAAAACCATCGAAGAATTCACCATCGCTACCGGGACGCACCGGGATTTGCTGCCGCTGGCCCGCGAAAATATCAGCCATCCGCAGCCCTGGGAGCATTTTGTGTTGTATAATTCACCCCGCTCCGGCCTCGACAACCTATACGCCGTGGATACCCGAACCGGCCGTACGGCGCAGCTTACCTCGCGGCCTTTGGGGGCATACCATGCGGCCCCGTCGCCAAACGGGCAGAACCTGGCGTTTCATGATTTTTCGGCGGATGGGTACCGACTGGCCATGATGCCACTCGATACCAGCCGGTGGCAACCGGCCCCGCCCGCTCAGGGGGAGTCGGTACGCTACTTCGGGCCGCTGCTGAAACAGGACCCGAATGCCCTGACGGTGACCACCAGCCAGCCCGACTCCGTACCCAGCCTGTACCGCCCCGAACGGTTTCGGCGACTCGCCCACGCGCTGAACCTCTACAGTTGGGGGCCGGTCGCATCGTCGAACGGGCAGGCGTTACAGGTGGGCATTGCCTCGCAGGATGTGCTGAACACCACGCAGCTACAGGCCGGTTACGTCTTCAGTCAGACCGAGCGGACGGGTAACTTTTTTGCGAACCTGAGCTACCAGGGCCTGTATCCCATCGTTGATCTGGGTTTCCAGAGTGGCAACCGCCGAACGGCCATTCCCAATGGACGAGCCGCTCCGTTCGATAGTTTAGTGACCGATACCTGGCATTATAATCAGGTGACGGCCGGGTTGCGGTTACCGCTGAATCTGACCCGGTCACGGTACGCACAGAGTCTGCTGGCGTCGGCCTACTACAGCTACCAGCAGGTGACGGGCTACGAACTGCCGAACCGCTTGCCGAACGAGGTTGGCAACGGTCGGTCGCTGAGCGCACTCACGTACGGCCTGAGTTTTGCCCGGTCGCTGAAACTGAGTTTCCGTGACGTGGGGCCGCGCTGGGGGCAGGCCATCAGCACCACGCTGCGGAATACGCCTTTTGGTGGTACGCTGGCGGGCTGGCAGTGGGGAACGTCGGTGAGTTTGTACGTGCCGGGGCTGCTGAAACACCATTCGCTGCGGCTGCGGGGAGCGTATCAGCAGCAGTGGGGTCGTACCGACGTGCGGAACGTGTACCAGTTTTCGCCGGTGATTGCTTACCCGCGCGGGGTGCCGTACGTAGCCTACGACCAGATCCGGTACGGGGCTGCCGAGTACCGGTTGCCGCTGGCCAGTCCGCACTGGACACTGGGGCGATTTGCGTATATTCAGCGGGTCAAATCCATGCTCTTTACCGATTACGCCAGTGGTCAGAGCCGACTTCGTCAGGGAACCGGCATCGGTACCGTCCGGGGCGACGACTGGACCGCCGGTGCTGATCTGTCGTTTACCTTCAACTTTTTGCGGCTCCGAACTCCCTTTGAGGCCGGTATCCGCACGATCCGCAACCTCCGAACGGGCGAATGGATCGTACAGCCATTGGTCATTGACATCGGGTTGTAAATTCCTAAAACGCAGTGACCACTTAATGACCCGTCTTTACTCATTGATTTCCTACCCTAAACAGCACTATGACCGATACTGACGTTGCCATCATTGGAGCCGGTTTTGCGGGGTTGGGGGCCGCGCTCCGGCTGGCGCAGGCGGGCCGGCATTCGTTCGTGATTTTTGAACGCGCCGGTGACATCGGCGGTACCTGGCGCGACAATACCTATCCGGGTTGTGCCTGCGATATTCCCTCCAAACTGTATTCGTTTTCGTTTAAGCCCAACCCGGCCTGGTCGCGGAGTTATTCGCCCCAGCCCGAAATTCTGGCCTACCTGAAGCAGTGCGTGACCGAGGGGAATCTGCAACAACACATCCGCTATAACACCGAAATCATACGGACGGAATTCATCGAAACGGCGGGTCACTGGCAGTTGACTGATGGGGACGGGAATACGCTGACCGCCCGCGTGGTGGTGGGCGCGTTAGGGCCGCTCAACCGACCCGCCCGCCCAGCGATTCCCGGCATGGCGACTTTTGCCGGGCATTCGTTTCATTCCTCCGAATGGGACCACACCTACGACCTGAGGGGCAAGCGCGTGGCCGTGATTGGGACGGGGGCCAGTGCCATTCAGATTGTGCCGGAGGTGGCCCAAGTAGCCGGGCAACTGCTGGTGTATCAGCGCACGGCACCCTACGTAAACCCCCGGCTCGACAAACCGATATCGCCCTTCTGGCAGCGCGTGTATAAACGGGTGCCGGTGTTGCAGCAACTCCAGCGGACGGGGCAGTACTGGATTCGGGAACTGGGCGGACTGGCGTTTCTGGGTAATGAGACGATCAATAAACTGGGAACCAAAGTGGCCCTGAAACACCTCGAAACGTCCATCGCCGACCCTGAACTACGCCGGAAATCCACGCCCGATTACAAACTGGGCTGCAAACGGGTGCTGATTTCCGACGATTACTACCCGGCCCTGACCCGCCCCAACGTCGAACTCATTACCGACCGGATCACTGAAATTACCCCCACCGGAATCGTCAGTCAGGATGGTACGGAGCGAGCCGTGGACGTGCTTATTTACAGCACCGGTTTTGTGGCCGCCGAGATTTTCTGCGACCTGCACATCACGGGCCGCAGCGGGCGAGTGTTATTTGACGAGTGGGCGGTGACCGGCCCCGAGTCGTATCTCGGCATGACGACGTCGGGTTTTCCGAACCTGATTTTTCTGGTCGGGCCGAACACGGGTCTGGGCCATAATTCAATTGTCCACATGATCGAGTCGCAGGTGAATTATCTCCTGGATTATTTGCGGGTGCTGGAGCAGACCGGCGACGAACAGGCTTTCTTAGACGTAAAACCCGAGGTGCAGCAGGCGTATAACGTGGCCATTCAACAGAAACTGTCAGGCACGGTCTGGGCATCGGGTTGCCAGAGTTGGTACAAGGATTCACGCGGCAAAATCACCACCATCTGGCCCGACCTGACGGTAGCTTTCCGTCGGCAAACCCGGCGCGTAGATCGGGCTGTTTATACCGTCGTGCGCCCCGGCAACCGCCCGCTAAGCGAACCCGCATTGCCTGTTGGTCACACCGAACCGTCGTGAGGGTACACGGTAAAACGCCAATTCCCGCCCCTAACGATGTTTGGGGGCAGGAATTGGCGTTTCAGTTGGCTGGTAACCGGCAATGATCAGATTTTTTCGTCGCCGAGCTTTACATCGCGGCCAGTGCGGTCAGGCTGACCGGTGACGGCGGCTTTGGCCATCTCGAACAGCGTCATCATTTTGCCACCCGGCCGGTCCCAGTATTCGCCCTGGTGCACGTTGACCTTGAGCAACCGGATGTTGGGGTCGTTTTTGCCGTTGGGAAACCAGGCTTTCAGGCCATCGTTCCAGAGTGCGTCGATCTTGTTCCTGTCGGCGACTACTTCCGCCACGCCGGAGGTAGAGACGTAGGTTTCGGCACTGGTATCCGAGAACGTTAGGCTTACGCGTTCGTTCTGGCGGATTTCCTGGACTTTGTTGGAGCTTTCGTAGGTGAAGAACCACATGGTCCCGTCTTCGTCGATGTCGTGGGTAGCCATCGGCCGACTGTGGAAATCACCGTCGTCTTCCTGCGTGGTCATCATCGCGATGCGGATATCTTTGATTTTGTCTTTGAGTTCGTCGAACTCGTGCGGTTTTAAGGTTGCGGCTTGCATAACGTTAGTTGGTTTTGTGTTACATATCCAACTAAGTTAATAGAGTATTGTTGGCACGAGCAAGAGAAGTTTTATGAAAACACGTCTTTCCGGGCGGCTTTGAGCGTGTTCTGCATCAGCGGGCAAATCGTCAGCACGTAAACAGATACACTGGACAGCAAGCCTGAACAACCCGAATGGATTTACGCCTGACGTTAATCTGACGTGTCAATCGTCAGGTGATTTACTTTCTGTAAATTAAACTGGCTGTCAGATGCATACGTCAATAGAACGTCAAATGTGCAGGGGAAAATCTCCCCGTAAGCAATAGCGTCATTCTGGATTTCTCCGGTCATGCTGTCACTGTACCTTAGTTCGAGTTCCACCAGTGCCGTTCCTTTAACAGCCTCAATCCCCGTTTTGGTCTGCGTAAGTTCATTCAGCGTAACGTCTGTAACCGAAATAACCCGAACATCCGCAAATAACTCTTTTGACAAATGCTTGTGATAGTTATCCGTTAAGTAATCCTGAAGAAGCTGGTCTATACCACTGATAGTGATCCTCTTGGGTGTAGCCTGGCTTGCCAACACAACCAGAAACTTGTGGTTTTTATGAGTTCGCACATAATCACCTATTTCCGTAACCTGTTGGCGTCTGTCTGATATTGGTTTTCCAGCACTCACCTCAATAATTATTACTTCTTCTCCTTTTCGGGCGACTAAATCAGCGTGGGAATTGCCAATCTTTTCCTCTTTCGAGACCCGATAACCTTTGGTTTCGTAATCAGCAGTTAGCTGATTGATGGCTATCTCGTGGAGATAAGGCTGTAAGAATTGCGGTTCAATATCCATCTCGTTCTAGGTTTAGTTGAATCAGATCAGTGGTGAACCGGCCACATTCAATGTACAATACATGCATCTCGGTTTTAGTGCTATCCAGGAGTTGGTCGATAACCACGCCGGGTAGCCCCGAAAAGTCAAGCACCGTCAAGTCGTTCGTGTTTAAATCGAAACTGCCCGCAACGCGCATTTTGACTTGTTTATCATCCAAATAGGTTACCGTTTTCAAACTATCCCACACCGATTTACTTATGTTGTCGGCGTCGATACCGGTGTTGATTCGGTAAAAATGATAAACTAGTCCGTACAGTTCTTCGGTCAACAGCGCATGGGTAGGGTAGCTCTCTCTAAAAGCGACCTGTAACCGTTGCTGGTAATCGGCTGCTTTTCTTTTGTCCTTGCTGTTGTAGGACTTTGGCTTTGTACTGATAACAAAACTATACACGTAGTGATCTGTTTGGTGGGCAAAGGTCGGTTAAGAATGGCTGTCTCCGAACACGTCTTTCCAGGCGGCCTTAAGCGTGTTCTGCATGAGCGGGCAGATCGTCATCAGGCCGCAAACTCGTAGACGACAGCCTGAATGGTTCGAACCGGTTCCGCAGCTGACAACGCAATTTGCTGAATCTGCCGAACAACAGCTGGTGCAAAGAAACGCTCGCCGGTGTCAGGGTTAATGCGCGCTGGTACGTTCTCAAAAACAATTAATTTTCCGTTCAGATCAAGAATATACCGGACATGAGCCTCAAGCAGCGTTTCTTCGGGCCATGTCATCGTTTCCTTGTTTTCAGATTCGTTTCCCATTGGTCTGGTGTTGGTTCATAAATGGTGATAATCTTGAGCAGTGGTCGTGACGGGTAACTTAACTGAATGTGCAGCGCGCGGCCACTTTTCGTATAACCCAAAAGTAAACAGCTTGGTCCATACCGATCATGCGGATAGTTTTCAATAACGTCTCCTGATCCCACAGCCTCGATTAATTCATCGAGAAAAATACCCCGTTGTGTACTGCGGGTAAGTGCATGCGCCGTTAGTTCAAACAGTTCGTCCGCGACTTTACGTCGTATTTCGTCAATCAGCGTCGTCATGCATAAATTTCCTTCCGGGCGGCTTTGAGCGTGTTCTGCATGAGCGAACAGATGGTCATCAGGCCCACGCCACCGGGAACGGGGGTGATGAAACTCGTTTTGGGGGCTACTTCATCGAACTTGACATCGCCCTTGAGTGCGAAACCGCTTTTTTTGCTCGCATCGGGTACGCGTTCCAGACCCACGTCGATTACTACAGCCCCGTCTTTTACCATGTCGGCAGTTACGAATTCGGGTTTGCCGAGGGCTGCAACTAAAATATCGGCGGTACGGCAGATTTCGGCGAGGTTGGTCGTCCGGGAGTGGGTCAGCGTAACGGTGCAGTTGCCGGGGTAAGTGTTGCGCTGCATCAGAATGGACATGGGTAAGCCCACGATCTGACTCCGCCCCACTACCACGCAGTGCTTGCCCGACGTTTCGATGTTGTAGCGGCTCAGCATCTCCAGTACACCCTGCGGAGTAGCCGAAATGTAGGCCGGCAAGCCCTTGGCCATGCGGCCGATGTTGATGGGGTGAAAGCCGTCTACGTCTTTGGCCGGGGCGATGGTTTCCATGACTTTATCCGCCGAAATGTGCGCCGGGAGGGGTAGTTGCACGATCAGCCCGTCCATGTCGGGGTTGTCGTTCACCTCGCGGACTTTATCAAGCAGTTCGGCCTCGGAAATAGTCGGTTCGAAGCGGATAAGCGTAGAGTGCATGCCGACCTCTTCGCAGTTTTTCATCTTGCTGGCCACGTACGTTTCCGACGCGCCGTTGCTGCCCACGAGAATGGCGACGAGGTGCGGAATTTTGCCACCTTTGGCCCGAATCCGGGCGATATCAGCCGCGATTTCCTGCTTAATCTGCTGAGAGAGGTACTTTCCGTCTAATAATTGCATAGTTTTTTCTTTGCGACCTTTGCGAAAGCGTTGCGTCTTTGCGGTTAACACTTTACCGCGAAGGCGCAACGCTTTCGCAAAGGTCGCAAAGATCAGCCGTATTTTTCCTGCCACGCTTTTTTGAGGGCTTTGTAGTCGGGGTCTTCCCGCGCCTGAATGTATTTGGCGTAAAAAATCCGGGCTGATTCGGCTTTTACGGGGTCTTCCCGGCGGGGTAACTGTTCGCGGCCGTGCGCGCCGGACTGTCCTTTTTTGTCGTCGGGTACGGGGCCGTCGTACTTCTGGCCGGTGGCGTGGTTTGCGTACCGCCTGGCCCGAGTGTAGCCCATTTGCAGAAACTTGCGGGCCATGTCCATGCCGATAAAGTCGCCGGTGGCCTTATAGTCGAGAAATAACCGGTAAATTTTCTCCGACGATTCGTGGGCAATGTCCGGCGTTTTGAACCGCCAGTGGGGGAGGATCTCACTTTTGTACGGCTGTACGAGCAGAACGCCCATCTCGCCCCGGCCCACGCGGTAGTGTTCAGGCTGCTCACGCAGGTTCAGGGTGTGGTAGTCGAGGTCGTAGTTGAAGGCACGTTCAGGCATAAAAATTGGTTTTTGCGGTTGGTCGCTGCCATTCGTAGTTTGTCAGTGCATCAACCCTAAAGACAACCCATAAACCATGGTACCACAACCCAATAACCCGCTGCACGGCAAAACGCTCGAAGCTATTGTTACGCATCTGGTTGACGTGTACGGCTGGGACGAACTGGGCGGGCAGATTCCGATCAACTGTTTCCGGATCGACCCCAGCGTTAAGTCCAGCCTGACATTTCTGCGCAAAACGCCCTGGGCGCGGCAGAAAGTAGAGGATCTGTACCTGCGAACGGTTGAGCAATAACCACCGGATTGCGATTTACGGAGCCAGCCAGCTATGCGAAATGTCCGGCTCGTAAACGAACAGGGCACGGGCCTGTCCGCTGCGGCTCAGGTGCAGGTATTCTAAGTTCAGCACCCGGCACTCGACCACCGCAAAATGGGGGCGACCAGCTTCACTATCGGCTTCGGAGGGCAGGGCCTCGCCCAGCAACGGGGGAAAGCCGGGGTAGGGGTGCTCTACTTCACTGCCCGGTTTCTGCTCCGATAAATACATTTTCCGGCTCCCCACCCAGAGTTTCTGCCACTGCGCGTTGGCAACCTCGTCGTCGATGTGGATGGCCGTTTCGACCTGGAGCCGGAGCTGTACCTGCCGCTTGTCGTCCCAGAACAGCAGAATGGCGTTGGGGAAGGCTTCGAGCTGGAGGATTTTCCGCGCCCGTACGTCGGTATGGAACCACAGCCGGTGGTGCGTCTCGTCTACTTCGCGCAGCACCACCGTGCGGGCATCGACGCTCTCGTCCAAGGCGTGCGTGGCCAGCGTCATGGTCTTGAAGCCGTCCTGTTTCCGGGCGGGGGCCGACTGGAGTTGTTTCCAGCAGTCGCGCTCTAACTCGTGGAGGGTGTACGCAATGTCGTTGATGCGAACGGTGTCGGTGTTGTGATGCATACCGGCAATAACTCGATAAGCGGGTTAGTAGTTTGTGGTTACGGGTCGGCTTCAGGCAGGGAAAGGGTACGGGCAACGCCGTTCGGCTAAACGGTAAGGTGCCAAAAAGTGTTATCCCCGAACGGACTGCACCGTTGGCGAGGTGCTGATGCTGACGCCGACTAACGAACCACAAGCTGCCATGTGCTACCATACTGCCCTTGTCGCGGACGGCCCCGCACTCGAAGCCCGGTTTGCGGCCGCGCTCGACCCCGGCGTAACCCTGCAACCCACCTACCATACCAATGCCTACCAGTTTCCGCCGTGGCCCATTCAGACGCATCAGGAGCCGGGTAAACTACAGATGCTGCGCTGGGGGCTGATTCCCCGCTGGGTGAAAACCGGCGCCGATGCCGATCAGATTCGAGCCAGAACGCTCAATGCCCGCTCCGAAAGTCTGTACGAAAAACCCTCGTTCCGAACGGCGATTCAGAAAGGGCAACGGTGCCTGATTCCGGTGACAGGCTTTTACGAGTGGCACACGCTGGGTAAAAAGAAGTTTCCGTTCTACATCACGACTACCGAACAGCCGATCTTTACCATCGCCGGGATCTGGGACGAATGGCCAAGTCCGGAAACGGGAGAAATTTTTCAGACCTACAGCCTGCTCACTACGGAAGCGAACCCCCTGCTGGCGGCCATCCACAACGACAAAAAACGAATGCCGGTCGTGCTCAGTCGCGATGCCGAACACGCCTGGCTGCACGAAAACCTGACTGAACAGCAGGTACTGGAACTGACCGGTACACCGTACCCGGCTGAACAGATGAGCAGCCATGCCGTGAGTAAACTAATCACCTCCCGCACCCAGCCGAACGATGTGCCTGAGGTGATGGCCCCGGCAGAATACCCCGAACTGGCCGGGAACGGGGCTTTGTTTCGCTGAGCCGCAGCCGTTTGTCCGGGCTATTTGCCGTTTCACCAAAATGAAACGGGCGTTCGTCCACTTAGGTGTCTTTCTCGAAATGTCAGATTTACCTTTGCAGACGCCAAACCGAATGACTTCACTTCGGACCGGCACCCTTCTATGAAACACGTTTTACTTCTCCTTTTATTGGGCAGTTCACTCGGGGCAGCCGCACAAACAACACCCCGCCCCGATAGCCTTCCCAAACTTCCCGCGGCTCCGGTGATGCGCGATACCCTAACGCCCGCACCGGCACAAAAACCAGCTACGGACACCCTTAAACCGGCCGCACCCATACCGTCGGACAGCAGCCAGCCCGCGAAACCGGCCGATTCGACGGTACCGGCCGGGGCGCGTCTTCCCTCGACTCCATCCGCAGCCACCCGCCCCGCAGCCGGTGGTGGGATGGATTCATTTTTTGGCGGCAGTCCGGCCAAACCCGTCGTGATTCCCGGCACGTCTTCCGACACGTCGCCGAAAGGCAACGCCAAAATTGCCGGTATCGTACTGGATTCAGCATCGGGCAAACCGGTCGAATACGCCAGCGTCGCGCTTATCAGTACAACATCCAATAAGCCCATCGACGGTACAATCTGCGACGACAAAGGCCGGTTTACGCTCAATAAAGTGACGACGGGCAGCTTCCGGCTGCTGGTATCATTTGTGGGCTATAAGAATCGGATTGTGAACAACGTGACCATCGAACGCAAAGGCGACGACATCAACGTGGGGATTGTCCGGCTCGGTTCCGACGTCCGAACGCTCAAGGAAGTGCAGGTGGTCGGGCAAACGTCGCTGGTAGAGGAGAAGGTGGACCGGATGGTGTATAACGCCGAAAAAGACATTACCAACAAAGGCGGAGATGCCACGGACGTGATGCGGAAAGTGCCGATGCTGTCCGTCGATTTAGACGGCAACGTATCGCTGCGGGGGAGTTCCAACGTGCGGGTGCTGATCAATAACAAGCCGTCGACCATTGTGGCCAGCAGCGTGGCCGATGCCCTGAAACAGATTCCGGCGGACATGATTAAATCGGTAGAGGTGATTACCTCGCCTTCGGCTAAGTACGACGCCGAAGGGTCGGCCGGCATCATCAACATTGTGACCAAGAAAAACACCTTGCAGGGCTTTACCCTGAACGTCGATTCGGGCGTGGGCAACCGGGGCGGTAACCTGGGCCTGAACGGTAACCTGCGTACCGGAAAAATGGGCTTTTCGCTGAGTGGTTTCGGGCGGGCCAACTATAACATTCACGGCAAATACACCAACACCCAGACTACCCTCCGCAACGGCATACCGGACGTTACCAACGTGCAAACAGCCGATACACGCAGCAATGGCCTGTTTGGGCAGTACACCCTCGGCTGGGATTACGACATCAGCAAGCACAGCTCCATCACGGCGTCGGTGCGCTACGGTGCCCGCAACAACTACTCCTACCAAGATAATTTGCGGACGGTAACCACGCAACCCTTGCTGCCCGCACCGCTGACCAACACGCGGAATGTAAACGTGAAAGACCTGTCGGGTACCGTCGACGTAAACGTGGATTATACCCGTACGTTCGAGAAGCCGCAGCAGGAACTGAGTATTTCGAGCCAGTACAGCCGGAACAACCGCACAAACAACTACGTCGCCGATCTGCTGAATGGCGTGAATCCGGCCGTGATCGACAGCCGTTTGCGGAACGATAACAACAGCTACAATCAGGAATCGACGGTGCAACTCGATTACCAGACACCGATTAAAACCAACCAGCAGATCGAGTTTGGCGGGAAAGGTATTTTCCGGCAGGTGGAGAGTAAATACAGCTACCTGCGGGCGGTCAGTGAGTCGGCCCCGTACACCGATTCGCGCCCGAACAACGCCCTGAACTACGATCAGAACGTAGCCGCCGGGTATTTTTCGTACACCTACGCCACCAAAAACAAATACACCATCAAAGCCGGTGCCCGCTACGAATACACGACCATCAACGCCGATACGCTCACCAACCGTACCGACCGGGCGGCTTCGCGGCTGGCTATTCCGAACTACGGGAATTTAGTGCCGAGCATCAACATCTCGAAAACCCTGAAAGGGGGCAAAACGCTTAAACTGGCTTACAACCGCCGGTTGCAGCGGCCGGGCATTCAGTTTCTGAACCCGAACATCAACCAGTCGAACCCGACGCAGATTACAAAGGGCAACCCGAATCTGGCGCCCGAACTGACGGATAATTTTGAGCTGAGCACGAGTACCTACATCAAAACGGTGTTCATTACGGCCGCGCTGTTTGGCCGGTTCACCAACAATTCCATCGAAAGCATCCGTGACACGAGCCGCCAGAATTCGACCAGCGACATTACGGTACCCGTTCAGCCCGGTGTGATTACGACCTCGTACCAGAACATCGGCAAGCAGCAGGCGTACGGTACCAACGTATTTATTAATGCTACCCTGTTCTCGAAATGGCAGATTGGGGGCGGGTTCGATGCGTATTATGCTTACCTGACCAACAACGGCTCTATTCCGGCCTACACCGCCAAGAATTCCGGATTTGTGATTTCGGGACGGATTTTTACCAGCCTGACGCTTAAGAACGGCTGGGGCGTGCAGGGTTTTTCCTTCATTCGCGGGCGGCAGGTGCAGTTGCAGGGTTACCAGGGCGGCTTCGCGTTTTACAGCCTCGGCATCAAAAAAGACATCGCCGACAAGCGGGGTAGTTTCGGTATCGCGGGCGAAAATTTCTTTAATTTCCCCTTCACGGTACGGACCGAACTCCAGTCGAGTCTTTTCAAACAAAGCAGTACGACCAGTTTCTACAATGCCGGTATCCGGGTGAATTTCAGCTATAAGTTCGGTAAGCTCAGCTTCGATCAGCCGCAGCGTCAGAAAAAGTCGGTCAATAACGACGACGTGAAAGGGGGCGAAGGCGGGGGCGATGCCGGTGGTCAGCAGCAGGCTGCTCCGGCCGCCGGTGGTGCCCGCCGACCCCATTAACGGGGTCTTTATTTAATCGGGCTGGCCGTTTGTGATGCCATATCCTGTAAATTTGGCATCACTACCGGCCAGCCCGATTTTATGTCCAATGTCCCCAACCTTCGGCTAT
>JBBQLG010000086.1:0-26331 GCA_038327655.1 Cytophagales bacterium | reverse complement strand
GTGAGTCTGACGTTGATGACCGCCGTTGCCTGGATGGGGTATCTGTCGGTTCGGTTACAGCAGGGGCTTGTCATGAGCCTCAGCGCGGCCTGGTGGCTGTTTGTGTATCAGGCCATCTACATCGCGCCCATCTATCCCCTTAGTGTGCCGGGGTTGCTGTTTCTGGGTATGTCAATCCACAGTTTTATCCCGCTGATTATAGCCGCAACCCTCGGCAAATGGCTGGTGCAAAACGGACGAACGCACGAGCACCTGCGGCCCGCCATTCGCCTGGGTTTGGCCCTGCCGGTGGTGATACTGACCGTTTTTCTCTGGCAATGGCAACGGCTCGACACCCGCGTTCGCTACACCCTGAACGCGGCTCAAACCCGGTCGGACGACGATTTGCCCGACTGGACCCGACTGGCGCAACAACTAAATCCGGGCTGGCTGACGGATAAATGGCTGTATTCGGGTGTGGTGTATGACCAACACGCGCTATGGGGCGGTGATATGTCGTTCGGGGGACGTTTGAGCGAAGCCACCCAACTGCACGACCCGCTGGTGCTGATTGGGTCGTTGCTTTTCCCGCCCCTCGAACTGGCCAACGATGACCGCGCCAAACTGATTGCTGTATTGAACGACGCCCGCCATCAGACCGAAGAACACCTCTGGACAGGTCGTGACCTGCGGGTAACCAATGTAACGTCACAGACCCGCATTTACCCGGACTATCGGCTGGCCTACACGGAGAAAACACTGACGATTCAGAACCGGAACAGGCATTCAGGACCACAGGAAGCCATTTTTACGGCTCAGCTCTCTCCAGGCTCGGTGGTTTCGTCGCTCTCGCTGTGGGTGAATGGCCGGGAAGAAAAGGGCGTACTGACCACGCAGGCCAAAGCCGATACGGCGTACCGGACGGTGGTGGGTGTGGATTCGCGCCGGTTTGCCCGCGACCCGTCGGTGGTGCGCTGGCTGGAAGGAAACCGCGTGTCGGTGCGGGTATTTCCGTGTTCGCCCGGTCAGATGCGGCAGGTTAAAATTGGGATTACGTCGCCGTTGCGGCTGGAAAAAAATGAGTTAGTGTACGAGAATCCGTATTTCGACGGCCCCGATATGCGGCAGGCCACCGAAACGGTTAAACTCAATTTCACTCAAAAACCCATTGACCTCACCCTGCCTGATTTTCTGAAACCCTCGATTTTTGGGCCACGGATGGACAAGTCGATTCAGCACGAAGGCGATTATCGGGCCGATTGGTCGGTTCGGCTGAAGGCTCCCACGCTGGCCACGGCGGGTTTTTCGCTCAATGGGCAGACGTACACGGTGGCACCGGCTCAGGCCAAAACGGAATCGTTCGACCCGGTGGCCATCTACCTCGACCTGAACCAAAGCTGGACCCGCACGGAGTTCGATGCCGTACTGAATGCCGCCGGTTCGCGTCCGGTTTGGGTGTACGACGAATCCCTGGTCCGGCTCACGCCCGACAACCGCGACGCCCTGTTCGATCAGTTGACGGAGCAACGGTTCAGCCTTTTCCCCATTTACCGCATCCCGAATCCGGCTACGGCACTTCTGATTACGAAAAGCGATGCCAAAGGTCCGCAGTTGGACGAACTGACCGACAGTCCGTTTGCCCGCCGTCTCAGCCGCGAGGCTAATCAACGGGCGACATTGCGTACGTTTTCGCTGTCGGCGTCCGCTCCCCTGATTCAGACGCTGAGCGAGTTGGCCGTTCTGAACACCCTTACCGGCTCAACGGCGGAACTGACCTCACTGCTGATGAAAAAGCAATTCACGGCCATCCCGACTACAGCCAACACCCTTACGATTTCGCCCGCAGGAATGACCATCCACAGCGATTCAGCCCGCCCGGGTGCAGCCTCCTCCGCACCCGATCATTTAGCACGCTTGTTCGCCTACAACCACCTGATGAGCCGCATTGGCAACCGGTACTTCACCCGGAATTACCTGACCGACAGCCTGATTACCGAGGCCGAACAGGCCAACATTGTCTCGCCGATTTCGGGCTTGATCGTACTCGAAACGCAGGCTGATTACGACCGTTTCGGCATCAAACGTGACCTGAACGGGCTAACCAACGCGACCCTTAAAAACCACGGTGCCGTACCCGAACCGCACGAATGGGCCATGCTGCTGTTACTGGCGGGGATGGTGAGCTGGCAGGGATGGAAACGGTTTGTCGTCCGTGCTGACCGGTGCCGTGTGTAGTTGCTGACGAAAAACCATCAACCACCATGTGGACCCTGGATTTAACGTTGCTGCTCACCGTCGGACTCCTGCTGTATGTAGGAATCCGCAGCCACTGGACTGCACGATTAGTGGTACTGCTGTTGCTCTCGCCCGTACTGCGGTATGGGATGGTCCTTTTTGGCTTCCCGATTCGGCTGACGCTTAGTGCCTGGGCCGGCAATCTGCTCCGACTGGCTCATTTCGACGTAAAAATCGCCGGTAACAGCCTGATCTACAACGGCGTGGAAATGGCTGTTGATCCGGCTTGTATGGGATTGCAACTCACCGGAGCCTCGCTGTTGGTGGCAGTCGGATGGCTGGTCCGGTCCGAACAGCAAACGCACAAACGGGTACCGTTCGTCTGGGTACTGATGTACGGCATTGTTGCGTTCGGGCTGACGGTGCTGTGCAATCTGTTTCGGATTATCCTGCTGGTGCTGTTTCACATCGCTCCCACTGACCCGCTGCACGAGGGAATCGGGCTGGTATGCGTGGCGGTTTATGCCTGGTTACCGTTGCTGATCCTGGCCCGTCGGCTCGTAAAGCAATTCGGGCGGACGAACCGGCCCGTCTCCGAAAAAGCGTTCCGGCTGGCGGGTGGCTTCGGCGTAACGCTGCTGAGTCTGGGTATCTGGATAAGCTGGCTCACCGGCCGACCGGCAACGATTCCGCCGGTCCAAAACCAACACGCGGGCTACGCATGTAAAGTGCTGGCCAACGGCTATTTACAGTGCAGCCAACCGGGTGTGTTGATTTACGAAAAACCCCTGCCCGACTGGTGGAGTGCCGAACACAGCCCCACCGCCTGCTGGACAGGCAGCGGTTACGACCTCCGGCACATTCGTGAACTACGGGGCAACCGACCGGCTTACGTGGCCGAGTTACACCGCAACGGCCAGACGCTCTACACAGCATGGTGGTTCAGCAACGGACGGTATCAGACCACCAGTCAGGTTGATTTCCGGTGGCGAATGGCGCAGGCATCTTTACAGACCGGGATACCCGTGTTTCGGTTGGTAAATATCACGGCAGGGAGTTGGACGGAGTTGGCGGAGCGATGTAAGGAGTGGCAGTAGAAGTATTTTTTTTCGGAATTTAGTTTTGAAATGTGTAATTTTATTTATCTTTGATTATGTGTTGCTTCTTCTTTAGGCGTCCAGAAGAATATGAGAAATTACCCATTTTGCATCCTCTTCCCTTATCATGGTCATTGTAGCCAGGAAAGCAATCAACGAATATGCCACGCAAAATGCACAGGCAACCGAAGCGTTAAACGAATGGTATTTAAAGACTAAAAGCGCAGACTGGAGTTGTTTGGCTGATATTAAAAATACGTTCAATTCCGTTGATTATGTGGGTAATGATAACTACGTTTTCACCATCAAAGGCAATCAATATCGACTGATTGTTCGCATCATTTTTAAAGTACGAACCGTTTTCATCCGGTTCATTGGCACCCACGCTGAGTACGATAAAGTAAACGCATCAACTGTATGATCCTCGAAATAAATACTGACAACCACTACCATCAGGCGATGGCGGTTATCGAAACATACTTGGTTAAAGGGTCGGAGAGCCTTACGGAAGCAGACCTTGCCGAGTTGCAGCGGCTGTCATTACTGGTAGAAAAGTACGAGGAGGTGCATTATCCGATGCCCGTTGAACCAGCCACCATGCCGGAAATGATTAAACTTCGCATGTTTCAGGAAAATCTGAAGCAGAAAGACACCGCTACCTTATTAGGTATCACCGAAACCCGTTTGTCCGAAGTATTGACCGGCAAGCGAAAAGTCAATATGGATTTGGCTAAGCGGCTTCATGAGAAACTGAAAATCCGGCCAGAGTTCATTTTTAAAACCGCATAACCCTATTTATTGCCATTCGTGTAGATCAGGGGTTTCATTTTGACAGTGCGAAACACGAACAGACACTATTTTACCTACTTTAGGGCTAAAATTGTGTCTGTTTTTCTGTTGTCCCTCACGTCAAACACCTCTCTATGATGAACACCTACCAAACTGATAGTCCGGGTCTGCGCTGGTCCGGGTTACTGTTGCTGCTGCTACTGACCGCCCACGCCTGGGCACAGCCGGGTCAGCGGTTTACGATCAAAGGCCGCGTCACGGAACTGGCCAATCAGCCGCTGCCCGGTGCCACGGTCCTGCTGGCGGGTACCACGCTTGGTACCACCACCGATGCCGATGGCAATTATACGCTCGGTGCTACGCTGAAACCCGGCCCGCAAACGCTGGTGATCTCAGCCATCGGTTACGAAACCCTGCGGCAGGCCGTTTCACTCGGTAACGCCGAACAGGTAACAGCCAACATCGACCTGAAAGCAGCCGCCACCAACCTCGACGAAGTCGTCGTGACGGGGTCTACCCTCTCGGCTCCCAAGCGCGAACTCGGCAACGCCATCAGCACCATCCGGGCGCAGGACATTCAGAATTCCGGGTCGGGCAACCTCATCAATTCGTTGCAGGGCAAAGTACCGGGGGCGCAGATTACGCAGAACTCCGGCGATCCGGCGGGCGGCATCACCATCCGGCTGCGGGGCATCAAATCACTATCCGGCTCGTCAGACCCGCTGTACATTGTCGACGGGGTAATTGTGAGCAATGCCAGCACGAACGTATCGCAACTGGCGTTGGCCAACGACGTGGGTAATTCCAACGTGGGGCAAAACCGGCTGTCGGACATCAACCCCGACGACATTGCCACGCTGAACGTGATCAACGGGTCGGCTGCGGCTGCACAGTACGGGTCGCGGGCGGCAAACGGGGTGGTGATCATCACAACCAAACGCGGCAAAAGCGGTGCGCCACAGGTGACATTCTCGACCTCGTTCAACGTAAATGAGCTGCGCAAATCGGTGCCGGTCAACACCTACGGCAAACAGTTCGGGTTCGCCGGGCTGCGGCTGTACACCATCGGGGGGGTTGCTGACGTGGACCTTGCCATAAACCCTAATACCGGAAAATCTAACTACACCCCACAAACCGGTGAGACATTCACTCGTATCTACCGAGATGGTGCTTACACCAACCTTCGGACCAACTTAGTCGATGTGCAGCGGTACAATTACTTCGATCAGATTTTCCGCACCGGCAATGGTACCGATAACAACCTGTCGGTAAACGGAGGCAACGACAACACGCAGTATTACGTCTCGTTCGGCTACCTGAAAAATGAGGGCATCATTAAAGGCACCGACTTTACGCGCTACAGCCTGCGGGCACGGGTGGATCAGCGGCTGACCAACTGGGCTAAAGTAACCGTCGGGCTGAGCTACGCCAATAGCTTCTCAAACGAGAAAGCCAACGGCAACGTCTTTTACAGCCCCATCAACTCGGTTAACATCACCAACAACATCTACGACATCACCAGGCGCGATGCCGCCGGAAATCTGCTGGCCGTGGAACCAACCCGCGTGAACCCGCTCTCGACCATCGAAGACATGAAGTTCTCGCAGTCGGTGAGCCGCACCATCAGCAGCGTTCAACTGAACCTGACGCCGTTTAAGGGCCTAACCGTCGACTACATTGCCGGTCTGGATGCCTACTCGCAGTTCGGTAAAAGCTACATCCGACCGTACCCGTATCAGGCGGTGGCCGGTTTGCCGGCGGGCCGTTATCCGGGGGGCTTCGCGGCCAATGCGACCAATCAGGTCATGCAGTTCAACAATGATTTGAACGTCTCGTACAGCACGCAACTCAATGAGAAGTTTAAGTTGAGCGCCATTGCCGGGTACAGCTACCAGTATTTCCAGTCGGACTACACGTCGTTGAACAGTCAGAACCTGGCCCCGTTTATCGAGACCGTAAATGGCGGTACCAGCACTACGTACGCCCTTGGCTACGGACTGGATCGGTACAGCCTGAGCGGGTTATTTGGGCAGGCCACCATCGGCTTCCGCAACTTTGCCTTTCTGACCGGAGCCGTCCGGCGCGACCGGTCGAGCAAGTTCTCGAATACACAGACCAACCAGTACTATCCCAAAGTGAGTGGTTCGCTGATTCTGTCGGACCTGGATTTCTGGAAGGGTGCGTCATTCAGCAACACCTTTAACAGCCTGAAATTGCGGGCCAGCTACGGCGAGGCCGGTAACCTGTCGGGCATTGGCTCCTACGCCCGGTTCTACCAGTTTAACCCGGTCGCGTTTCTGGGACAGAACACCGTTGTGCCGGGTACGCAGTTGGCCAACCCCGAAGTGCGGCCCGAACGCATGGCTGAGCTGGAAGGCGGTGTCGACATGGGTTTCCTGAACGGTCGGCTTGGCGTGGGCATCACGGCGTATCAGCAGAAAATCAGCAGCTTAGTCATCAACCGGACGCTGGCTCCATCGACGGGTGGTACCAGCATCGTGAATAACGTGGGCGCGATGCAGAACACGGGTCTCGAGGTGATGGTGGACGTTAACCCGGTAAAATCGAGCACGTTCAACTGGGATTTTACGGTGATCTACAACCGCAATCGCAACAAAGTAACTGATTTGGGTGGCTTAGGTTCGATTGATCCGGGAGCCGAGGGCACATCGGGCGCACCGGTACGATTGTTAGTCAATCAGCCGGTGGGGGTATTCTTCGGAACGGGTTACGCCCGTAATGCTGACGGATCACTACTGCTGTCGCCGTCAGGCTTTCCGCAGTCGGAACGGGCCACGGTGGCTAATACCAGTTCGGCTGATTTTACGCCGGACCATTCCGGCCCGGATGGTCAGCCCAACACCAAAAGCCCAACGGCTAACATCATCATCGGTAACCCAAACCCGAAATGGACCGGCTCGTTCAGCACCAATTTCAGCTACAAGAAACTGAACCTGCACATTCTGCTCGATGCCGTGCAGGGCGTCGACGTGTTCAACGCCGACAAACGGACCAGGCAGGGCGTGGGCTTAGGCGACTACGCCGAGCGCGAACTGCGGGGTGAATTGCCACGGGGCTACATTTTCGGAATTTACAACACGCAGGAATTTCGCGTGGATAAGGGTTCGTACACCAAACTGCGCGAAGTAGCCCTGAGTTACACGCTGCCCAAACTCGTTTCGGCCATCAGCCGGTTGAACATCGCGCTGATTGGCCGTAACCTGTACTCGTGGGACAAGTACACCGGGTTCGACCCCGAAACCAACGCTGGTGGCAACAACGACCTGATCCGGGGCATCGACTTCGGCAACGTGCCCATTCCCCGGACATATCAACTCAAACTGTCGGCTACATTTTAGTTCGTGGTTTGTAATTTGTAGTTGGCTTCCACTCCAGCCTGTTCATCAGTGCAACACCGGCCTACCGAAGGCACTACAAACCACAAACTACGAACTGCATTGGTAGCCCGGTACAAACCCAGACATCATGAAAAAACTCCTCTTACTCACTACCACGCTGGCCCTGCTGCTGTCGCAGTTTGCCTGCCAGCAGTCTGAATACCTTAACCCAAGTTCGGTTAGTCAGTCGCAGGCCGTCAGTTCGGCCGATGGGTTGCTCACGCTGGGCAACGGCCTGCAATACCGGTACACCACCAACGGTGCCCTGAGCGTACTGTACAACACCGCAGCCGGGGCCGGGCTAACCACCCGCGAACTGAACGTACTGAACGTGGGTAACATCGAAGAAGCCAACCTGGCCAGCGGGGGCGGCACCGTAACCAATGGCAACGGCGTCGTACGGAACCTGTGGACCCAAAGCCAGTTGGTACGGGCCAACGCCGACCTGATTTTAGCCAACGCCGGGGTAGCCGATGGTGATGCTGGTCTCAAGAGTGGCATTGTTGGGTATGCGTCTATTTTCCGGGCGTTATCGCTGGGTACACTGGCCCAGTTTTTCGAGCAGGCACCCATCACCTCGGTCACCAACGCGCCGTTTGTGCCCCGGTTGCAGGTGTTACAGGAAGCTATAAAGACGCTGGAGGCAGCCGCTACGCAGGTGAACACGACGCCGGTATCGGCTGGTTTCACAGCCAAAACCGTCGCGGGTATCAGCATTCCCAACACGATTCAGGCCCTGATTGCCCGCTACGCCCTGTTTGCCGGGGATTACGACAAAGCCTTATCTGCCGCGCAAAAGGCCAGCCTGACGACGAAATCGGTGTTTAACTTCGACGATAACACGCGCAACCCGTTGTTTGAGGTCACCTTTGGCAACCTGAACGTGTTTCAGCCCACCAATGCCAATTTGGGGCTAACGGGCACACTGACACCCGATGCGGCCGATAAACGCTTGGCCTTCCTGACCAAAACAAGCAGCAATACGGCCGTTACACCGGTAGTGGCCTCGGCGTTTTACACGGCCAACAACGCGGCTATTCCGGTGTACCTGCCGGGCGAAATGCTCTTGATTCAGGCCGAAGCCTATGCCCGCAAAGGGGACCTGGTCAACGCGGTGAAACTGCTGAATCAGGTACTGACCAAGGCAGCGGCTCAGGATGTCTACGGGATTGGAGCGGCTTTACCGGCGTACGCAGGTGCCAATACGGCCGATGCCATCCTGCTCGAAATTCTGCGCAACCGCAACATCGAACTGGCGTTTCAGGGCTTCCGGCTCGAAGACAGCCGGCGCTTTGGCCGACCCGGTCCCGGCGCAACGGGTACGGAGCGGAACCGGAATTTCTTTCCCTACCCCCGCACCGAACGCGACAACAACACCGCAACCCCGGCCGACCCGGGCATTTAAGGATTGACGATAAACCTGTTTTGCCATACTGACGTTTTTGTCATGCTGAAGAATGAAGCATCTTAGCCACTTGATTACTAAGATGCTTCATTCTTCAGCATGACAAAAACAGGGTTACTTCCGCTTATTGAAACCAATGCGCTGGTAAGCCACCAACTGATCGGCGCGGCTGGCAGGGGGGCGGTGGTAAACAAAGATTTCGTAATCGTTTTCCGTCTGGGCATAATCGCCTTCCAGATAAAATTCGTTGCCCCCGGCTAATTTCTGACCCGACCGTGTAACCGGCGACGCAACACCCGTGACCGAATAATCGTAGTTGTACACGCCCTGCTTCAGAAAGATCGACGCCCGGTACGCACTGATGGCCGGGTCGTAGGTCATGTGGTTGCGGGTGTTCAGTCCCCACAAATTGAACGCACCATTCACGTACACCTCCGCGCCCGGAATTTCGTCGGTACGGAGGGTAAATACCGTTTCGATGTAGTCCGCACCCGTTGGGCCGTTGCCGGTTTCCTTGTGGTCGATGATGTACTGCCCGTTAAAATCGTCGGTTTGGCTGTAAGCCTGTCGGCTGCGCGGCTGATCGACCTGAACGTACGCAATGGTGCGGTCCGACTGCCGCACTAATTTGTCGATGTAGTTGGCTTGCGACAGCACCGTCCGCGTATCGAAAAACCGGTATTCATTCCCCCCCGGCATCGTGTTGGTCTGGTCGAAAAGTTTGTAATCCAACGCCTGATCGAAGGCCCGGACGTTGGTGGGCCGTAACCCCGTCAGCACCCGGTCGTCGCGGTAGTTTTGCCGGATCACGACCTTAAAATCGTCCTGTGGTGAAATGACCTGATAATTCCGGTAATCAATGGAAAAGTCAACTTGCTGATCCTGAAACTGCCGCACCGGGTCGGCCGAGAAACGGGCGACTGCCGTAACCGCTACTTTATTGCTGTACGGACTAAACCGCCGGGTGAAGAGAATATTCCGGGCATTCCGTTCGTCGTACACCACCAACAGGTAATTACCCGGCAGTTTCACGCGGGGCACCGTAAAGCGGTAGTGGTAGTACGGCACCTTGGCATTGACCGACACCTGATACTCCGTAATGGCATTGTCGTTATACTCATACGTATACTCTATATCGTTCAGCACCGAGCGTTGCCAGTCACTATTGCAGTGAATCAGTTTCGCCCGAAAGGTGCGGTAATCCCCCGTCAAATCGTCGAATTCGAGTTGCAGGGGCGTATTGTCGTCTAATGACATGACCGGCGGGTTGAGCGTCAGGGCCGGATTGACTGCCTGAGTGCCCACCACCGGATAGAGTAGTACAGTCTGAATTTTGGGATCGTAAATGGCGTCGACATTCGGGAAATCCTGCGCGTGGAGAAACGGACTAACCGACAGGACTGAACAGATGAGAAAAGAAGCAAGGCGTTTTTTCATGCACAAATAACGTGAGGCTCGGGGCCTTTTTTATCTCTTTTAACGACCTCAGGTACGATGCTGGTATGAGCATCCGGGGTTTCGGTCGGCCGGTCAAACCACCGGACGGGCCTATAACGGTAAACGCAGCCGAAACCGGCACGAATCCTGAAAACCGGCCTGTATCGTTACGTTCAGGTTCGCAAGCCGGGTATTGGTGTTTTTTACATTACCAAACCATTAAACATGCCTGGAACACTGACAAAATGTGCGTTTTTTAGTTAACTGAAATAGATCATTTCCGGGAAAAGTAAATTCTATTTTTAACGAATATGACGAAGCATTAATCATATAACGTTTTCTTTCGGCAACTGTCAATATCCTAACTCTATACTACGATGAAACACACTATCACCTGGGCAACGCTGATTTGGTTCGCCCTGCTCATCGGCGCATCGGCAACGGCGCAGACCAACATGCCCGTAGCAGCCAACGGTCAGCTAAAAGTCCTTAATCGGCAACTCTGCAACCAGTCGGGCCGACCCATTCAACTGCGGGGCATGAGTTCGCACGGGTTACAGTATTTTCCGCAGTGTTTCAATGCCTCGTCCATTCAGGCACTGGCTACCAGTTGGGGCATCGATGTGTTTCGGTCGGCAATGTACGTAGACGAAGGCGGCTACATGACCGACAAACCGAAGTACCGGGCGTTTATCGACAACCTTGTCGACTGGACGGGGCAGAACGGGGTGTACAACATCATCGACTGGCACATCCTGAATCCCGGCAACCCGAACGACCATCTGGCCGACGCGAAGGAATTTTTTCAGATCGAAGCGCAGAAACACGCGGGCAAAAAGCACGTCATCTACGAAATCGCCAACGAACCCCACGACGTCGACTGGAACACAATCAAAGGTTACGCCGAACAGATTATTCCCATCATCCGGCAGTACGACAAAGAGGCCATTATTCTGGTGGGCACACCCGGCTACAGCGGCCTGCCCGGCGACGTGCGCAGCAACCCGCTCACGGGCGCGAACGCCTATAATGTCATGTACACGTTTCACTTCTACGCCGGGTCGCATTACACGGAAAGCTACATCGACGACGTGCTGAAAACGGTACCGCTGTTTATCTCCGAGTGGGGCACGAGCAACTATTCCGGCAACGGCGGCAACGATTACACCAATTCGCAGAACTGGCTCAATTTACTGGCCGGGCAGAATTCGTCGGGCATCAAGGTAAGCTGGTGCAACTGGAATTTTTCGGACAATTCCGAAACCTCGGCCGCGCTCAATCCGGGTTCGTGCAGCAGCGGTAGCTGGAACAACACGAGTACGTCGGGCACCTGGGTGAAAAACCACATCCTGAACCCCGCCGACGATTTCGGCACCGTATCGCCCCCAACGCCATCGGTAGCCCTGACCAGTTCGGCAACCAGCACGGTGGTTGTTGGCAGCAACGTTGTTTTAACGGCCGCGGTCAGCAACACAACGGCTACGGCGGTCGAGTTTTACAACGGGGCTACTAAATTGGGACAGGTCACGGCGGCTCCCTATTCGTTTACGGTGAGCAACCTTCAGGCGGGTACGTATTCGTTTACAGCAAAAGCGTTGCTGCCCGGTGGAAATCCTCTGGTGTCCCCGGCGGTGCCACTCACGGCGGCCCCGGCACCCAACAAAGCCCCAACGGTAGTGCTGACGACGCCCGCCAACGGCAGCAATTTTACGGCTCCGGCTGCAATAACCCTCACCGCCAGCGCGGCCGACCCGGATGGCAGCGTAACGAAAGTTATGTTTTACAGTGGCGGTCAGAAATTGGGCGAAAGTCTGGCGACGCCGTACGCGTTTGCCTGGTCCGGCGTTGCTGCGGGCACGTATACTCTCACGGCACAGGCCACCGACAACGGGGGTGCCACCACCACCTCCGGCGCGGTAACAATCACCGTAAATGACCCCAATGCGCCACAGGGTGATATTATCGGCCCGAACTGTGTGGCGAAGAATGACCAGAAAACGTTTTCGGCTAGTGCAGCCAATTTAGTCAACGCAACGAACGTCTCGTGGTGGTGTACCGGTTCAACGCAGAGCATCACAACGCCACAACCGGGTCAGGCAAGTATCAACTTCGGGCCGTCGTTTACGGGTGGGCAGGTTTGCGTAGGCATCAATTATTCGGTGTCGCCGTGGTATAAGCAGGTTTGTAAAGACGTAACGGTTTGCAATGGAACAACCCCTACCCCACCAACACCCCCAACCCCACCTGCCAACCAGCCGCCTGCGGTTGCCCTGACCACACCCGCCAACAATGCCACCTACACCGCCCCGACGACGATTAACCTGACCGCTACGGCCAGCGATGCCGACGGTAGTGTGGCTAAAGTCGAATTCTTTACCGGCTCGACGAAGTTGGGCGAAGCGACAGCCGCGCCGTATCAATACAGCTGGAATAACGTGGCTGCGGGTGCCTACGCGTTAACAGCCAAAGCCACCGATAATCTGGGAACCGCGACTACTTCCGCAATGGTTACGGTAAACGTGCTTGCTCCGGCACCACCCGCCCCGACGACACCACCCGCTGCCACGGCGGAGTTGATCGGACCGGATTTTGTGACGGTCAACAGCGTAAAATCATACAGTCTAAGCGCGGCCAACCTGACCAACGCCACTAATTTTTCGTGGTGGTGTACTGGTTCTACCCGTAGCATCTCGGCCAATGGTGGTCAGGCGACGATTGATTTTGGGCCTTGGTTCACCGGGGGCGATGTGTGCGTGGGTATCAACTATTCGGCTGCGCCCTGGTACAAACAGATTTGTAAACACGTACAACTGAGTGGGTCAAACAGCCGGGTGTCTGCGGAAGAAGTTGTAAGCATAGTTTACCCCAACCCGGCAACGAGCCAGTTTCAGTTCGTGGCCGGGCAGGACGTTCAGGCGTTGCGGGCCGTTGATTTACTGGGCCGGGAACACTTCACGTACGGTCCCCTGCCGAAAAACCAGCCGCTCACCTTTGGCGAAAACTTCCCGGCTGGTCAGTATCTGCTGCGCATTCAGTACGGCACCGACCGGCAACAAACGATTAAACTGCTGAAGACCGGGCGGTAAGCGAACAAACCTGACTACACAAAAAGGGGACGCCAACATGGTTAGCGTCCCCTTTTTATATGCGTACGGTTTTACCCTAATTTCTTCTCTAATTCCTCCACCTCCAGCATGGCACTCTCCCACTGCTGCTGTAGCTGATCAATGTCTTTGGTGATGCGTTTGTACTCGTCGTGGCGGGCCTGCATCGCGCCGTTATGGCCGTAAGTTGCCGGATCGGCCAGTTCTTTCTCGAGTACTTTTTTACGGGTTTCCAGCTTGCTGATTTCGGCTTCGGTGGTTTCGGCCTGCTGATTGGCCCGTTTCAGCGATTTCTGGCCCTCGCGCCGTTCATCGTCCGATACGGTAGCTTTTGGTTTAGCCGTTGTTTTTGGCTCTGTCTTGGGTTGACTATCCGCTGGGGCATCGGCACGTCCCGCCTTGCGCTCTTCCATCCACCACTCGTATTCGTCGTACGTGCCGGGGTATTCCTTGATCTGCTCGTCTTCGATATACCAGATTTTATTGGCAATCTGCGACACGAAATACCGGTCGTGGGACACCACCACGTACGTGCCTTCGTACTGATCCAGGGCCTGAATCAGGATGTTGACCGACTGCATATCTAAGTGGTTGGTCGGCTCATCGAGCAGCAGGAAGTTGGCCTGAGAGAGCAGCACTTTCGCTAACGCCACGCGCGACTTCTCGCCCCCGGACAGCACCTTGATTTTCTTAAACACATCGTCGCCCGAAAACAGGAAGCAACCCAGTACCCCCCGCAGTTCACCGTCGGATTTGGTCGGGTTCGACTGTTTGAGTTCTTCGAGCATCGAATCGTCCACCCGTAGCGACTCCAACTGGTGCTGAGCGTAAAAACTAAACGAGACGTTGTAGCCTAATTGCCGGTCGCCATTGATGGGTTCGTCGCCGGAGATAATCCGCAGCACTGTGGATTTACCGCGTCCGTTAGCCCCGATCAGGGCTACTTTATCGCCCCGTTCGAGTCGGGCTGTGCTGTGGGTCAGGATGCGTTTTTCGTCGTAGGCCTTTGAAATGTCGTCTAAGTGCAGGATGTGACGACCGGGCTGCGTGGAGAAGTTGAATTTGAAATTAACCCGGGCATTGCTGTCGATCACATCGTCGACGAGTTCCATCCGTTCGAGTTGTTTCACCCGACTTTGCGCCTGTTTGGCCTTCGAGGCTTTGGCTTTGAATCGCTCGATAAACCGCTCCGTCTGACGGATTTTAGCCTGCTGGTTTTCAAAAGCGCCCTTCTGAATCTCGTTCCGTTGCGCCTTCTCTTCTACGTAGAACGAATAGTCACCGGCGTAGTAGTTCAGTTTTCCGCCCGACACTTCCACAATCGTATCGACCACGTTGTCCACGAATTCGCGGTCGTGAGAGACCACAATCACGGCCCCTTCGTAGTTCTGCACGTACTTTTCCACCCACTGAATCGACGGTAGGTCGAGGTGGTTGGTCGGCTCATCGAGCATCAAGAGGGACGGCTTTTGGAGCAGCAGTTTAGCCAGCATCACCCGCATCCGCCAGCCGCCGGAAAACAGTCGCAAAGGTCGGTGCAGGTCGTCGGTTCCGAAGCCGAGTCCCTCCAGAATTTCTTCGGCTTTGGCCTGAATACTATACCCGTCGAGGGCACCAAACTCATCCTGCGCCTTGCCGAGTTTGTCCACCAGATCGTCGGTATAATCGACCTCCATCTGATGCAGCAGGTTATCTATTATAATCTGTAGCTCGTTTTGCCGGGCGAAGGCCTGCATGGCAACGGACAGAATGGAGTCGTCGGTCTGGTACGACAGCAGGTCCTGATTCAGAAAACCGATGGTAACATCGCCCGCTTTGGAAATGGTACCACCATCGGGTTGATACTCCCCGTCGATCAGTCGGAGCAGGGTGGATTTTCCGGTGCCGTTGAGGCCGATGAGACCGATCTTCTGGTTCGGTTTGATGTGGAGCGAGGCACTTTCATAGAGTGCCCGGCTACCAAGGTAATACGACAGGTTGGTAATGGAAATCATAGTACAAATTTACGAAAAAACGCCTGTTTTCTTGCTTCTACTATGATGATTCCATTATCTTTGCGGTCTCAAAAATACAAAAAGCCTCCTTAGCTCAGCTGGTAGAGCACTTCATTCGTAATGAAGGGGTCGTAGGTTCAAGTCCTATAGGAGGCTCAAAAGTAGTACATACAAACGAGTACAAAAGTCCTCAAATGTGGCCCCACGCTGCATTTGGGGACTTTTTTGTTTTTGTCGCCCGCCCTGATGCGGATGGATTTATGGGTATTTGCGGATACATTCACCGCACCAAATACCGCACCACGACCGCACCAAAATCTGTCCAATTCCAAACTTCTAACTGGCGACGCTCATGAACGAGCCTGTTTTCAAACAACTCCTTAACAAGGTCGATAAGAAGGGCAAGGCCCCAATCTTCCTTTTCTATTACTACGATGGCAACGAGTTCCGGTATTTCACCAAAGAGAAGTGTGAGCCGAAACACTGGGACGACGGCTCACGCACCGACGACAGGACCGGCCACAAGCATCAGGTACACAACGGTAGATTCCGTAAGTCGATGGATGGCTATCAGGATGCGAATGCGTACCTGGAGTCGCTGGCGGACAAGACAAAGGCTACGCACCGTGACTATATGAAGAAGGGCATCGTCCCTTCGCCTTCGATGCTTAAATCGGAGCTGCTGCCCGAGCAGGCGGAGGAGGAACCGACGGGGCAACGGTTGCTGCTCAAAGACGTGTTTGAGGAGTTCATTGAGTATAGCCGCGAGAAGAAAAAAGGCCTTAATACGATTCGGGGTTACATTACTGCGCTGTACCGGCTGGGTGAGTTTGAAAAGAAAGCCGGGGTACTTTATCTGGATGGCTACACAAACAAGGTACATCATGATTTTGAAGTCTTTCAAAGCGACAAACTGAATTTGCATCCTAACTCCATTGCGACGACCAACAAGAACCTCATCACGTTCTTCAAATACTGCAATGAGTTCCGGGGGCTGAAGCTGCATGACCAACACGCCAAGGTTGTCAAGCAGGTTGTACAGACTGAGCGAGTACATTTAACGGGGGCAGAACTGCAGTTAATTGCGAAGATTTCGCTGTCGGGAACGCTGGCCTGGGTACGGGATGCTTTTCTGTTTGGGTGTTACACGGGTCTGCGTTACAGCGATCTGGTCCGGCTACGGACCGAGCACATTGTTGACATGGGCGCTTACAAGGTCGTGCGGTTGATTCCAGCCAAGACGGTCAGCAATCCCAACAAGAAGGTGAAGCGGATCGAGATCCCATTGATACCCGACGCGCTGGACATTTTGGCTAAGTACGAGAATCAGCGGGACCTGCTACTACCGGTGATTTCAAATCAGCGGATGAATGATTATATCAAACACATTTGTCTGCTGGCGGGCATTAATGATGAGGTTGAAATGGTCGAATACATGAGGGGTGAAGCGGTATCGGTCATTAAGCCCAAACACGAGTGCATCTCAGTTCACATTGCCCGGCATACCTATGCGACGCAATCGCTGATTCGGGGGGTACCGTTAGCCGTGCTACAAAAAGCGATGGGCCACTCGGATGTTCGGATTACAATGATCTACGCTAAAGTCGTTGAGGAGTACAAAAATCAGGTTATTCTGGATGCCTGGCAGAAACCGTTCGAGGTTAGGCAGGCATCAGTGCTGCCGATGGCCAGCATGAACTGAAGGGACGCCCCGGCCGAATGGCTGGGGCTATTTATTTATGGATAACATGCTTTGTACTGGCTTTATCTATGCTTTTTCACAGCTATGTAAGTGCTGGGTATATCAGTTCATTAATTTGGTTTCTACTGAAGATTTCCCGTAGCCAGCAAAATCAACAATATAAGTGTAGCCAATCTGCTTGGCGTGTTCCTGCCACTTCTCGGCAAATGTTGTCCCGTTTTTCTGATCGGATAAGGCCGTGTCTTCATAGTAGCGAACGAGTACATTTGTTACTGAGAAACCACGAATTTCGCTTCCTGAAAATCCTCTCATTCCTCCTGCTTTGGTACGTGCTACTATTCGACCGTTAACCCAGATATTCCATTTATCATAATAGGAAGTCAGTACGACTTCGTCGCCAACCCGAACATTATGTTGTATAAATTCGAAGGTTTGTGGGGATTGAGTAGCTACCCAATCAATGTAGAACTTATCTAAACCGGCGCGAGCTGGTCGCCCCATTTTGCTACGCTGACTTTCTAATAATGACCAGGCCTCGCCGGTCACCAATGCCTTCTCACGGTTCCAAGGAAAGTCAATCAGGCGTAATTTAGCACGGGAAAGCGCGACAAACCGTAGCCGACGCTCTTCTTCAATACTATCCTCGAAACCGGGATCGCTGGGCAGTGAAGGCGATTCACGTGACAACACATACGGTAGTGAAACATACGAGGGTGGTATAAGTACGGCGTCGAATTCAAGTCCCTTCACCTTGTGCATAGTAGTGAGGACGATAGTTGTCTGGTTGCTGTAACCACTCAACCGGTTAGCGTTTTGATGATAAAATTTACCCAGTTGTCCATCGTCTTTACGGGCTATATCTTGCAGGAATTCCAGTAGATCGCGATATGTCGCTTCATCGCTCTTATCCCTCTCAAACTCAATCAGACAGGCCTCCAGCGTATCGAGTAAGTAACTGTCCCACGATACCGGCGTTGCTGAGGAAGCCAGATAGTCTTTGTATTCCGCATGCAACTGATTGGCAACGGGTTGCTCTAACTTTGGCTTAATAAAACCATCAATAACAAATGCTATCTCACGGATTCGTAAGAAGTCGTCGGTTTCACCCTGAATGCGAACGCGGGTAGTAACAGGTAGTTGGCTTTTTAGTTTATTGAAACCCCGGTAAAGTTCGTCGTTGGACCGGTACATAATAGCCAGTTCGCGGTACGGATGGCCGTCGGGGGTGCTTTCATTCAATAATTGCTGGGTAGTCGTGATCCAGTTATCGTTGCTGGGTTGTATTTCCTGACAATACTCTTTCGTCGCCCAATTTGTAGGCACCTCATTGTTAGCGGTCAACGGAGGAATATTGAATGTTTCTTCATTCAGGTTCAAAAACTGTTGAGCCTGATCGATAATCTGGGGTAGAGAACGATAATTTGTAGTGAGTTGAAGTTCTTCTGGCTTAAAAAAGTCGTTGAATCTACTGTAAAAGGGTTTGGGAGAAATTGGATCACCTTCGGCTTTCCGGTCGAAGCCGTATATACTCTGATTGGGATCGCCAATAACGGTAATATGCCGTTGCTGTGCTGGGTTCGCTATGATTTCCAACACATTAAGCCGACTAGTGGTGATATCCTGAAATTCGTCCACGAACACATACCTTATTGGCCCCATACGGGCGTTGATCAGGCCCGGCTCGGTTTGCCATTTATTGATGAATCGTGCCGGATAGTCTTTGAAGTCGACGCCTTCTAATTCATCCTGTAAACAGTATTTGATAAAGCCATGAAAGGTAAATACTTTAAGTGATGACGTTAGTTTATTGTACCCTAACTGCCGGAATAGCTTTCGTAGCCGCTCTTTTAATTCTACAACAACGGCCCGGTTGTAAGCCAGTACCAGGATTTGTGAAGGCTGTATGTGTTCTTTATGAATGAGTCGGGCGACGCGCAACGTTAGCGTGTGCGTTTTACCACTTCCGGGACCAGCAACGACATTCAGATTGTTATGAATGTTGAAATCATATACGGCTCGCTGCTGCAGGTTAAGATCTTCTTCAGCCTTCTTCAATGCTTCTTCACGAAACTCGCTGAGAAGCTGACTATTAGCGGGTAGAAACTTGTCTAAAAGCTGGACGATCTTATCATAGTTCTCACACTGGAAATACTCATTAATGTAAGCGTTGTAATCATCAGGAGGTACTTCGGCGAAGCCAGCCAGCACAGCTAAGCGGACACGACGCAGCTTTTGAGCGGTGAAAAAATTACTTTGAATTTTTTGATCGTCCCGGTCCCCGTCCGGATCGATGTCCCGATCGTTTTTTAATTTAAGCTCAATGGCCATCGGTAATAGTGTACCTTCAACCTGAATGAGTCGGGTGCGCTGCAATAAATTGAGGATTGTTTCGAAATACCGGATATCTGGCTGCGTGAATTTATTCAGAACCTCCACTATTTGTATAGTGAAGTGTGTAGTGTTTCGATTACCCTCATAAACATGATTAAGTAGCCAGTAGCAGTCATTCCTTAAATCCCGTAGGTATTCATTAATCTCTTTGTCTGTTTTTTTAGAATAGCGTTGAATGATCTGACTAATGCCCTGGTCCTTAAAAATAATGCGCTGCTTTACACCTGGTATCGAACGGATAACCTGGAAGACCCCGTTTAGTCCTTTAGCATATCCTCCACGTCCTTTCTTTGCGAACCCTTCATATACTTTCTTTACTTTTTTTTCCCACTCCCGTTTTTGCTCCTGTTTATTTACAATCGTTATGGGCTTCAGCCAGGGAAAAATTTCAGCCGTAAACAACTCATTCAACCCTACTTTAACGGCTTTATTTGTGTATTCTCCGTCGAGTTCAAGTTCCTGACCTAAGGCTACCTGTTTTAAAAATTGTTCAGCTAACCTGAATAGAATATCAAGATTAGGATGAGTATTTATTGGGGTCTTAGCTGCGTATTTAGCTTCATCCTGCCGGTGGTTAGGGACAGAAATTTTGATGTTATGATTAAGTTTAATACAACCAATCTTTTGACCTAGTGCAATGACTTTGAATAAGCTGACAGTTGTTTTAATAGCGAGTCTTGACTTCAGGGTCGTCAAGCTAAGAATTGTAAAGGGTTGTTCCAGATCGGCCTTTTCCAGCAACAGGCCAAAAAGACTCTTCAGGTTTGGATCAGAAATAGTTTCCTGATAATTGTCTTTGTGCCTTGCGATGGGTATATTATCAAACTCCAGATGGGCCGGTAAGAAGAAACCTAACTCGATGCGTTTTAACCGTTCGAGCCAATGAAGTGCTAAACGAAAGTTTGTTTCGGCACCACCCGATTTGCTATCCTCCTCAAAAGCTTCAACCTGTGTATAGTAGGAAAGTGGGAGGGGTAGTATTGTATCAGTTGTCAGCCGATGTTCCTCGAACAAATGTTTTAGTGCACTAAACAGATCCTGAACCTGCGACCAACTCAGTTGTGTACGCTGGAGCAGGTCCTTGAGTTTGGGGAAATCCTGATTGGTTAACAGGCAGATGGTTTGTATAGGGTTTTGTTCAGATAAACCTGCCTTCTCAAGGGCGTCACGATTACGCCCGGCCCGGCCTATTTCCTGTAGAAAATCTTCAAAGGTGGAAGAGGGTCCCAAGTGAAAAACGAAGTGAACATTAGGTATGTCCATTCCCATACCAAAGGCCTTTGTAGTAAACAAGATCACCTTGCGCCCTTCACGAAAATCCCTGACAGCTTCGTCCCGTTCGTCAGCCCCCAAACCAGCGTGGAAGTAGCCTACCTTATTTTTAAGAGATTTTGGCAACAGCTTAACTAACTCACCGGATGCGTTTTCTGCCTGCCTGCGGGTTCTGACAAACACCAGCACCCGACTCAGGTCGGGATCAAATCGTTTTTGAGGCAAGTGGTCAGCAATATATTCAAGACACTCGACTTCACTTTTACACCGTTCGAAATGGATATTTATATGAGGTCGAATCGGGTTATACGCTTCCCGGTTCAGGTTATCTATCTGTTTGATCACTGAAGATTTCTGTTAAATCGTTGTAAATCTGATCGGAAATGGTAGCGGAGAAGAATAGGACAGGGAAGTTACCATTCGCCTTTTTCAATCGGCTAATAAGCGTGGCAACCCATAGGTAATCAGGACGAAACTCGCTACCCCATTGTGATATACAATGCGCTTCGTCAAAGACGCAATATTCCAGACCGTGATCCCGCAGCATTCGCATCTTCAGTGCCTGGTCGAAACTGCGCGATCTGAACCGCTCAGGCGTAACGTAGACTAATGTGATCTCGCCACCGGCAATTCGGCGGTAAATATCCTGTATGTTATCGGATTGCTGGTTAATAAATTCGACGCAACCAAAGAAGCCTAACTCTTCCAGCTTTGCTACCTGGTCTTCCATCAAGGCCCGAAGTGGGGTAACGACAATAGTGAGTCGATTAGATAAACTACCCCGATATAAAGCAGGCCCCTGGAAGAGTACAGACTTACCGCCCCCCGTAGGTAAGCTTACAATTAAATCGTCAGTTGGCTGAATGATACTGTCAAAATAGGGTTGTTGATTTTCTCGTAACGTCAACCATTCGCCTCGTTCATTTTGTCCTAGGAAAACCCTTTCAATGGTTCGTTGAATAGTGGCCAAATCCGAAAGATTGAGGGTGATCTGTTTAGGCGATGGAATGTATTTGGCTATCTGACTGTACAAAGCTTCATAATCTGCTTTGGTCTGCCATAATATAACGGCCAGTTTTTTAGCGGACCATCGTTTAGCTAAACCTACCTGATCTATCAGCCGTGGGTCTATCAGAATAAGGTGGTTAGCTGAGTTATTTTGGAATAGCATCCGGCGGTAGTAATCAATCAGGGGTGCAATTAATCTAAATGATCCAGCCGAATCAATGCGCTGTAACTTTTGAGACTGCACCTCGATTGGTCTACTATCGTTTTCGTCAATTGGCTGTTCATCGGCTTTATCTTCTTCTTTGACTTCATCTGTCACGGATGTGTCTGGCTCAGGTTGTGACACAGTTTCCTGGTTTACCATCATGGTTATTTCCGTCAGCGGCAGGCTATCGATAATAAGGGTTAATGATCCCCAGTAATTTATTTGAGTGAGCTTCGGCAGAACAGATAATGTTACAATCAGAACCCGACGACGATGACTTGACTGGTGTAGCATTTCCAGACGTCGAACTAATGAGCGTTCTGTAGGGGGACACCAGTAACCCATCGATTCCACCATCGCCTGCAAATGCGGCAGTTCGTGGTCGTGCTGAATCAGCCAAACAATTGGCTGTTGAGTGTCTAACTGCTGAAGCAGATAAAATTGACCCGTCCAGTACACATCGCGATAAGGGGTTTCGGGATTTAGACGATAAAAGAGTCCTGCCTGCTCTTTAGCATACACCAGCGTGAGCGGAGATAATTCAACAGTACTGGATTGTAACGGCTCGTCGCTGTCCTGGTCGGCAGAAAAAGAAGAAGATACCTGCGGACGGGTGGTATTGCCCCAAACTGTAAATTCGGTAGGGGTCTGTTTCTCCAGCCAGAAGTTATTTAGTTGTGGGTGCGGAATCATCACTCCCGGCCGATTAGTTAACCACTCCCGTGATATTGGTGCAAACCGGTTCCCTCCGACCATACGAGTCCAAAGGCTGGTTTGGTTAAAGATGTCGCTAATGTCCTGTAGACGGATTTGTCCCAGTCGATGCTTGAAAGTGATGGACGACAAACTTTCGTTGGTATGATGGAGCGTCCAGCGAGCCCCCTGCGCTGTCGTTAATAGAAGTGCCCCCGAGTCGTCGGTGATATAAAAAATATGCGGTTCAGCCTGCTCAGGTAGCGATGTTGGATCATGGCAAATTGCCCGTAGATGAGTCAGTTCTGTTTGTAACCGTAACTTAGTCCAGAGGGGTAAGTTGGCAAT
This sequence comes from Cytophagales bacterium, assembly GCA_038327655.1. GTDB lineage: Bacteria > Bacteroidota > Bacteroidia > Cytophagales > Spirosomataceae > JBBQLG01. Next base: position 3,274 of record JBBQLG010000086.1, on the reverse strand, counting down.
CGTTGGTGCAACATGAGCTTTTTGGCAGGCTACTACATAAGCCAGCAGTGCTTTTTGAAGGTACTGGTGCTGAACGACGGCCTGAATTTTATCGATGTCAAAGCGGGTCGTGAATGGGTCCAATTCCTCGAACGCGTCTACAACATCGGAGGTATTGGCAGCAACTGTGACAAACTCTACGGCCGGCAGGCGAACAAACAGTGGCCAGGTTAAGCGGGGTGCTACCAGTAAAGTTGGTTCATCGAATGTAAAATGGGAAAAATTGATAGGCGGTTCCGTGGTCTCCTCGTGAAAGAATAGGTTACGATCGTCGTCTGCCGAAAACGAAAGAGAATCCTGAAACGTGACAACAAACTTTTGAAGGACTTGAAATATTTCAGACGGAATAAACGGCTGAACCAAGGGCCCGTACTGAGTCCATCCAAGTAAAATACGTTGAAGCTGATTGCGAAAAAGGGCAACGGTTTTTTTGGTATCCGAGCTGGCGTCATGTGTTGTGACTAAGGCAAAACTTCGTAGAAGAGGGCTGAGCAGGGCTTCCATCTCTAACGTATCCCAGATGGGTAATTGGCCAAAGTCCACGTTGTGTTTAGCCAGAATAGGTATATCAAATTCACGGATATTGTGCCCAACCAGCAACTTGGCTTGGTCAATTGTTTTCTGAAAAGCATTTATACAAATGGGTAATGTTTTTTGATTAATCGGACGGTAAACTTCGAATGAATTTTCAAGGGTAAAGCAAACCTCCCTGATGGTTTCATTTGAGTTAGTCTCGATATCAAATGTAACGCTACCAAACGACTGAATTTGTTTATCGAAAAGCCAGCTAACTACGTATACCTGTGTTGCGGTTGCTGTAAGCACCGGGTAAGCGGCTGTAACCTGGTCGACGGATAGATACGTTAATGCATCTGGCAGCCGGTCAGCCGGTATTTGTTGAATTAGAGTGACTATTTCATCAGTTGTCTGAGGCAGCGGGAAAGCGAAATTATCTGGTTGTTTCAACCATTTTTTCAGTTGATAAACAGATGTGTAGCGAAACAACTGCTCGAACGGAACAGGATCGATCTTTAGCCACCTTGCTATAACCTGAACGCGCTCTCTCGCCTGCATTTCGAGTAACTCGTCATCTAACTGAATGGTAACGCACCACTGATTAAGATTGGCTCGCAGTTCATCAAGGCACCAAGTCGGTACCGCATTCAGTGGCCATAGGCCGTTTACGGTTTGATTGGTGTAGACAATGTAATCAAGAAACTGACTGGCGGGAAGTTTACCGGAGCAGTACTGGACAGGTCGCCAAAAACACTGTTCGAATAAGTACTGCCGCTGATCACCCTCAACAAACCAAGCAGGCACGCGCTGCTGAAGAGTTTTGACCACCGAAACGATTGGGTTAATGGTGATGTCAAAGCTTTGCGTTCCAATAATTTTGTCTCCAATTGCGAGAACTAACTCTTCCCACTCTGGAATACGAATTATCAGTGATGCTTGTTGACTTACGATCGACAGCGGATAAGTCAGCGATAGGCGGTACCGGATAAGTGCTTCGAGCGTTTCAGGTGAAATAAGCGTACGTTTCAGCGAGGCAGGTGCCAGGCTAAATTGCTCAAAGAGAAAGTAACTGATCGTAGCAACAGATTCCAGCTTATCCTCGTAGTCATCGAATGATAGTATTGTCTTACATTTCTTGGCGTTACTTCTATTTTTTACTGAATCTAAATGCTCTTCAAACCGGACCGTATCTCCTTCAGTCAAGGTAAGTGAGGGATTATTGTTTTTGTGTACGAAAGCCTCACCAAACCGGCTTTTGATTACTCCGTATTCCCCGTTAAACCAAGCGACAACCCCTAAATGGGTATTTTTAGGCATTACTGGCCTTGATTCTACAGGGTCCCTACGCATCAGCACTTCACGTTCCGGACTAACCAGATCATCCAATTGGCGATGTCTTATTGGTTCTGTCGGTGTAGTTTCGCTATGTGCTGCAGGCAGATCGACAGGTGTCGATAAGGGTAAATGACTGGCCATATCTACGTTATCTAATGCAGACTCAGGTATTTTTATCGCCTTGTATTTTCGCTTCAGAGTATGCTGGATGATAACGCCCTGCTGGCGGTTGACGCCTTGTAAATCATTTATATCAGCTACCAGATCTGGCAAGTGAAGAGTGTCCGCTAACTGTGTTAGTTCAGTAGTATTGATGTGGCGCTGGGAAGCGGACTCGCCTAATAAGGCTAAAAGTGTTTTGTTAGGAAGAGTAAGGATCTGGCTGATGTCGGGCGCAGTAAACATAGCCCACCCCCATGCGCAATAGAGTTAGCACGATTCATCCGAGTTCGTTTGGCTCGTGGCTAAGCTTAATAGGGCTTGCTCAGTAATGACCGTGTTGGAAAAGGATTTGATGAATTCACCCGTGTCCGTGGAAATCACCCATTCATTGCTGGTGGCATCTAAACGAATACTCACCCACTGATCCGCGACCGAACGGCTCAGAAACCAGCGTTGATAATAGAAGGAGATAACCCCAATCTTGCTCACTTTCCGATGCCAGCTGCGCCTTTGGAGAAAGGCTAAGACCAGTTGATAGTCGAAATGGCTACCCTCAAAAGAGCATAGTGGGGTATCAAGGGTGGGGTATGCCTGTTGGCGAGTTTGTTCATTCAGTCTCCGAACAGGATAGCGTTCGCGCTGGGTTACAATAACCTGGGCTAACTTCTGACCAAGATCCGCGATGTCGGAACAAGTAGCTAAATCAGCCCAATTGGCGGTGGTGGCTTGAGCCCGTTCTACTTTGGCGTTATCCGTGGGTCGAGCGGCTCGATTCCAGATCGGCTCAATACCATATCCCACTAACCAAAGCGGAAGCAGCGGAATCTGTAACCGCTTAGGGTCACCGAATGGCCGACCATTATCAATCTTAATGGCTTGAGGCAGCCCCCATTGTCGGAAAATCAGCTGTAGTTGTTCATAGATTAACCCCAAGGGTACCTGACCGATTCGGCCATAGGGAAAAAACCGGGGCGGCTAACACCGCTCCGCTCTTTTCGTCGACGACCGTTAACCAGCACGCCTTCGCACCGTCGAGGGTACGCTGCTGTTCTTTGGCGTCTACTTGCCAGACTTGATGAGGATACTCCGCCCACACTTTGGGTGAGTTCAAGAGTTGGGGCCGTGGCTTGGTTAAGCCAGCCGCCTTAAACCATAACTGGAGCGTACGAATGGCCGGTAAGCGTCCCATGGCGTAACGGGCATCAAGTTGCAAGCGAATGTA
>JBBQLG010000085.1:0-26350 GCA_038327655.1 Cytophagales bacterium | reverse complement strand
TAATGGCCTTATTCGAGGCACTCTCGATGGTATTATTGGTAAACATACCGCCTTTGGTGGAGTGGGCCAGTTCGAGCAGGCCCGTCATCGAAAACGTGTTTTTGGTGAACTGAACCGCCCCGCCGTTAAAAAGCTGAATACCGCCGGTGCAGGTACCGATGGTCGTATTGCCGGAGACCAGCATTCCGCCCGTGACCGACCCGTTGCCATCCCCGTCGTTGGACCCGGCCAGAAATTTATCGAATACCCCCTCGAACTGATTGCCGGTAATGGACACGTTACGGGCGGCTCCGGCAATCTCAATGCCGAAAAAACTACAGTTTTTGATTCGGTTGGAAGCGACGGTCAACCCATCGAGCGGGCCGGACAGCGAGAGACCAAAGCGGCAGTCGTGGAAGTAATTATTACTCACTGCGATGTCCGTTCCGGCGTAGATGCCAATGTTGTCGTGGTTGAAAATCTCACAGGCCATCCGTTTGGCCTGTATGGTGTTGTTGCGCACGACGATATTTTTGGCCGTTTTTCCCGCCTGTATCTTCACGGTCAGCCAGTTGGTGCTGTCTTTAGCCGCTACATCCGAACTGGTACAGTTCTGCACGGTCAGGTTGTTCACCGTTGGCCCGTCGATGTAAATGGTACCGAAGGTTCCCGTTTGCCGCGACGTCACCTGCCACGACAGTCCGTCGATCACTACGTTCTCTAAGGGCAGAATGGCATTGGCTGCGGTAGAAAGCGACACCAGCGACACGTACGTATCGGGCAGGGTAATGGTTACTTTGCCGGGGTTGCTCTGGATCGTCAGGCCACTCCGCAGCTTCACTGAGGTCAGTTGGGTGTAGGCGCCGTCGGGAATCGTCACCTGATCCACGGCATTGACGGCGGCTTGTAGAGCCGGACCAATATCCGTTGCCGAGGTCGTTACACCGAACCAGCCCGCACTGGCCGCACCGGTGAACATACGGCGGTACCGCCAGCCTTTTGCCGTCACCAGGGTCAAACCCAGATCGTCGGGACTGGTGCGGTCGGCGGGCAGGAGGGTAAAGATGCCTTCCTTACCGGCATCCGTAATCTGAACGCTGCTCGGAATGGTATGAGTAGTTAACGCCCGCAGGCTGGCGACGGAAAGGGTATCCTGCTTTTGCAGCACAACGTCGGGAGCTACGTCGTCCTGCTGGCAGTACGCCAGGCCCCAGAGGGCTGCCAGCAGGACAACGTAGCGGAATAATGAAAATCGTTTCATAAGGCTGTATAAAGTCGTTGAGAAAAATAGACAATCGCGAAAATCGGCATCAGCGCATCCCTGCGTACGTTTTCAGTTTATTATAGATTCGCGTAGCGACGCTGTAGCGTTGCAGGGTAGCGCGGTGATAATAGGGCGTATTTTCGACGTGTCCGGCCAGCGTAAAGACCCGTTGCGTGCCGGGATCCAAGGGCGTTTTGTAGCGGTTATAGATGTTCGTGTGGGTAGCTTCCTCGCCAAAACCGATATTCTGCACCTTCGAAACAGTGGGGTAAACGCTCAGGCCGTTGGCTCTAAACCGGTTGTAACAAAAGCGGATATCCCAGGCATCGGCCCGGCCCTCCATCTGATCGCGGAGCATCCCAACCAGGTCAGAACCACCCTGCATAAACGCTTTTTGCTGCCGACGGTCTTTCGCAAAGGCCGGATAATCGGTCATGGCCCAGTCGATAGACTCCCAGCGGTCGGTCCAGGTGGCCCAGCCCCAGGGACTGTGCCGGGGGATGAAATAGGTATCCCATGGGTAGTCCGCCGGGCGGTCAAACGGCAGGGTGTAGCCCGAAATGGAATACACGTTGGGGTTGTCTTTGTACTGCCGCAGACACTGATTCATGTAATCCAGAAAATTCGGGGACGTTACAATATCATCTTCCACAATGATAGCCGCCGGAAACTGGCTCAGCACCTGCGAGATGCCCCGGATGATGGAATCAGCGCAGCCAATGTTGGTGGTGGCGTAGTCGCGGTGGATGGATTTAAAACCGGTAGCCGCGTCAAGCAGGGCGTGGACCTCGGCTACTTTCTGAGCGTCGGCGGGGCGTTTGGGGGCGTCGACAAAAATATAGAGGTCACTCTCGGATGCGAGGTAATTGGCCTGTAGCGCGTCTAAGGTCTTTTTTGTTTCGAGCGGCCGTTTGTAGGCAAACAGCAGTATGGGTGCGTTCATGGTTGAGTCGAAAAATTGTAGCAAGTGGCTTGAGAAGCGATTCAGCATCGGGTCAGATTACCGGGCTGATCAGGTCATTCGGGTGCCGGACAACGGCAGCGGCAGCGACCCAATCGGTCAGCGGCTGGCAAAAGACCACGGGTATAGGAAGAATAGTGATTAAACCTACAGACAGAATACGGACGAAGCAACTTCAGGCGCATAAAACTATTCTACGTCTCTATACTTTATTACTAACCGGTTAAATAGTGTACTCAAGTTTCCTTATTGCTTTGATTTATTACCTCAAACACGATGCTACGGTATACACAACCGGTTGTTCCGTGGGGTGCGCCGTGTGGCCCGGCACCGGGCCTGCACCCTGTGGAACAACCGGTTGCTTTTGGTTAGGGGTTGACGGCCAGTCGGGCCGCCGTATTGGCTAAGCGGCTGCGGGAGACGGGCAATACCTGTCCATCGAGCAATTTTACCCACCCGGCCCGGCTCCTTTTCTGCCTGAATTCATACACGAACGCCGGGTTCACGATGGCAGAGCGGTGTACACGCAGAAAATCCAGTCGCGGTTCAAACCAGCGTAACGGTTGCGAAATCAGCATATACGTGCCATTCTGATAATGCACTCTGGTATAGTTGGCGTCTCCTTCCAGCCACACGATTGATTGTACGGAGATGGGTTGCCGCTGACCCGGAAAACGAACAGTTAGCATACAGAACTAATAGATGGTACTGTCTTTATATACGACCCTTAACCGGGTTCGGTTTTCTGGAGTGCTGGCTGGCCCCTGCGGCTCTGTACCGGCCGAAGACCGCTGTTCGGTGTGTCTGATGGACTGACAGGTGTTTGGTTCGCACACTAAATTTCTCCCGCGTGATAAGTCTTTTTTAACCCGTTTCGCGTACATATCTGCAATTCCGGTGTTATGTACCTGTTGCGGGCATGAATCAGCAAATTTTGATTTAGACAGGAACAGTCTGCTTTTAGTCAGATCGTTACGCGACGGCCCGATCACGCTAAACCATAGTTGTATGGCTACTAAGCAAACTCCCGATTTATCAGTCCCCATAGATCCAGAACATGCACTGGCCCATTTGCAATCGGCCGGTTTACCGGCCCGGCATCCGGTGCCTGCTGCGGCCGTACCGACCATCGGCACGAGCGTCGGGGCATTGACTTTTGAGACAACGGCCCCCGGCCAGAACCGTTTTTTGATTCTGCGCCTGACCCAGACGCATGCCGCGTCGGCCATTACGCTCACGACCGACGCACCGGAACAGTTTCAGTTAGCCTGCGACAGCCGGCCGGCTTTTGGCAGCAGCCTTACCCTGACGCCACCGGAGGGGGGGGCTTATGTACATGTGCGTTATTCACCAACCAAAACCGGCCTCCACACGGGGCACCTGTTTATCGAGTCGCCCTTTGCCAGCCTGACGGTTGACCTGACCGCCCGGAGCAGTGGGTTACGGGCACTGCGCCGGGTTGGTACCGCCGACCCGCTGCTGACATCCTCTTCTGTTCAGTCGCTATTCTCATCCGCCCGGTTGTGGCTGATTGGTCTGGCATTGCTGACCGTGGGTGGCCTGGCGTATCTCGGCTATTCAAAGACTCATGACGGGACTGCGGCAAAAAGCCACCTAACGGCTGAAGCCGCGGCCAAACCCGTTTCTCGTTCAACTACCCGGCCGGTTTCTCCTATTCCGAAGCCAGTCGGGCACAAACGGCCTGTGCCGGAACAGGCCGCGCCGAAACAGGTCACCGAACAGCCGCTGACTCCGGTAAAACAAGCACCACAACCGGTGGCTCCCATAACCATAGACCGCACAGAACCGGTGCCGGTGGTTGCCGGGCCAACCGACCCGCCAACCAGCAAAAGGACTACCAGCGTGGCGAACCGCGTCCCTATTCAGCCCAAAGCCCGCCCAGCGGCACTCATGCCGCCCAATAAAAAGGCATCAGCGCCGGAACCACAACCCGAACCCATTCAGCAACCGGCCAGCGTTGCGCCCACACCCAGGCCGCAGGCTACTCCCCCGGCCCGGTCCGGCGAGGAAAGTGACCTGGAGCGGGTATTGAACAAGAAACCATAGTCCCTAACGCCAATTCAAACCGATCGATCACCAACTAACAATCCGCTTATGAAACGTTTCTTTACCCTGCTGTTGCTGCCCGTTTTGTGGGCGGGCACGGCCACGGCGCAACAGGCCACCACAGTGGCACAGGCCATCCACTACATTAAATTAGCCAATACCCTGCGCGAAGTCGATAAGTCCGAGGAGTCGATTAACCTCCTGAAGCGGGCACTACCGACCGTAAAAGGGAAACACGCTTATTGGGAAGCCGTCACCAACGAACTGCTTGGGCTGTCGTACAATGACCTTGATAACTCCACAGAAGCGCTGCGTTACCTCCAGATCGCCCGTGGTCAGTACGCCAAACTGAAGTACGTAGCCAGCGGCTGGGCCGTCAACGAAGTCATCCGCGACATTTCGGGCAAAAACGTTTACGCCGGCATTCAAATTGGCACCTCGGACGTTAAACTCGCGATCTTCAAGACCAAATACGAAAGTGATTTCTACGAAAAAGACATCAAAACGATCATCAGCGTACCGGATGTTGCGCTGGTCGCCGACGCTTCCAAAACATTCCGGGCCGGACAGGATGCCCTGCGTACCTGCATCGACTCCATCCGACGCTACGACATTCCGAGCGAGCGGATTTTTGTGGTCCTCAGCCGCGAAGCCAGCGAAGGCCTGGCCCGGTCGCCGGAAAGCAAAAAGAAACTGTACGATGAGCTGATGAGTGCCCTGCCGGGCGGCAACATCCGCATCGACACCACACTGACGCCCAACCGCGAGGCCGAACTGTTTACCGTCGGTTCCATTCCCCGGAAGGTATGGCCCACGACATCGGCACTGGAAATTGGCGGCAGCAACACCATCGGCGGGTACTTTGACGACAAAAAAGTGTTTCATGCCATCAACGTGCCGGTGGGTATCAACACCTTAGTAAGCCGGATCGACACCAAACGCAATATGGGCATGGCCGACTACCGGCGCGACGCGCAACGGGTAATCAAAGCCATTGCCGATTCGGCCCTGACTACCCGCTTCACCAACGATAACCGCGGATTGCAGCAACGCCGGACGGTAGGCTTAGGGGGTGATATTGCCCTGGCCTTAGTGACCTACCTGCACCCCGAAAAAGCCGAGACAGCCGCCGTCGCCATCACCGCCGACGATGTGGAGCGGTTCCGGAAGTTGGTGCTCAGCGATTACAAAACCCTCACCCAACCCGATCTGGGCGGCATTACGGACCCGGCGGTGCGGGGCAAAGTCGAAAAAGATCTCGGCATGCTTCAGGATCGGGTCAGCGAAAAGCAGCTCATTGCGGGTGCCCTCTGGCTGGAATCCCTCATGAAAGTGTACGCCAACTCGGTGCTGCCCAAGCGGTTCGTCTTTATCCGTGACGCCGAAATCGGCTGGGTAACCGGCAAGTTCCTGGAGACAATCAATTACGAATACGAGTCGACCATTGCCAAGGGTGCCCTGTACACCCGGTAAGCAAATAGTCAGGTACAGCAACGCCCCCGCTATCGGTCCGACGGCCTGATAGCGGGGGCTTTTGTATCCGGTTTGCGTTGATGATGATGCGTCTTGTTTATTGGTTCGCCGATTTGTACAAAACTTTTTCCAATCCACTGCGTTTACGTATCCTGATCTACAGATCAAGTAAATTTCATACCTTCGTTCCTTTACACGATACACAGTACACCACACTATTTTTCGTTTTCTTTTCGCAGATGAGTACCCCTACGGTAGCCAGTTCACGTTGGCAATGGTTCACGGGCTTCGGCCTGTTCCTGCTGCTGAGTCTGGCAAAACCGTGTCAGGCCCAGACGACCTATTACGTGGCAGCCATTGGCAGCGACATTAACAACGGTCGCTCGGCCAGCACGCCTTTTCAGAGCCTGGCACAGGTGAACCGCCTGCTGCTGCAACCCGGCGACAGTGTCCTGTTTCGGCGGGGTGATACGTTCCGGGGTAGTTTAACCATTGGTCAGTCCGGCCTCGCCGGTCGGCCCATCGTGGTAGACGCGTATGGCACGGGCAGCAAACCCGTTCTGGCCGGGTCGGTAGCGCTCACGAACTGGACGAACCTCGGCAACAACACCTGGCAAACCACTTGTGCGGCCTGTGGCGACCGGGTAACGGGCGTGTACCGCAACGATACGGCCCTGCCCCTCGGCCGGTATCCCAACGCGGATGCGCCCAATCAGGGGCGACTGACCGTGCAATCGCACATCGGTACCGGCGAATTAACCAGCAAACAACCCCTCACTACCGACTGGACGGGTGCCGAAGTTGTGGTGCAGGCGACGCAGTGGATCATCGACCGGGCACCCATTACCCGCCAGAACGACCGTACGCTCACCCTTGCCAACCAGTCGCGGTACGAGTTGACGGACACGCGGTGGTTTTTTATTCAGAATCACCCGGCCACCCTCGATCAGCCCGGTGAATGGTACTATAACCCCGCCACAAAAACCATCCGGCTCTACGAGGCACAGGGCAATCCGAACAGCCAGGTGCTGACCGCTACGGCGTTCGGGCGGGGTGTCGACCTGAGCAACCGGTCGTTTGTGACCCTGCGCAACCTTCGCGTTACCCAGACGCTGACCGAAAGCCTGTACGCGGCCAACGCATCAAACCTAACGCTGACGAATAACGAGTTTATCAACTCCGGTGAGGACGGGGTAATTTTTACGGGTGCGGGGGCGACTATCCTGATCGAAAACAACCGCATTCAGGCCATTAACAACAATGGTTTCTGGATCGAGGGCTACCAGAACGTTACCCTGCGCGGCAACACCCTCCGTCGGATTGGGGCGGTGGCCGGGCTGGGCAAAAGTGGCGACGGGCAGTACAACGGCCTGCACTCGATATCGGAGCAGGCAACGCTGATCGAGAACAACGTGATCGACAGCGTGGGGTACAATGGCATCGACCTGGCTTACTCCAGCAACACCCTGCTGCAGCGCAACCGGATATCGAATTTCTGTTTGGTGAAGAGCGATGGCGGGGGCATCTACCTCTGGAACGGCCTCAAAAAATCCATTACCAACAACCATCTGATTGCCAACATCGTCTTCAACGGCCTGGGTACACCCGATGGCAGTGCCGGGCAGTTTGTGGGGGCCAACGGTATTTTTCTGGACGACTGCCTCGAAAATGTCGAACTGACGGGTAACTCGGTCTTCAACTGCCACGGCTACGGGATCTACCTTCACGGCGTGAGCCGGGTAAACGCCACCGGGAACACCAGTTTCAACAACAGTTTCAGCCAGTTTACGCTCTACGACAACGGCGGCTACTGCCCCATCCGGGCCAACGTAATCCGGCAGAATGTGTTTGTGACGAAAAACGCGACGGATTTTGTGGCCGTTTACGCATCCAACACCAACGACCTGAATCAGTATGGTACCCTCGACGCCAATCAGTACGTCCGTCCGTTTGCCGATGCGTTTAAAATCCGCTCGGTGTACAACGGTAACATCGGAGCCGACGTAACGTTGCCGCAGTGGCGGACACAGTCGGGGCAGGAAACCAACTCGCAGGACAGCCCGGTCACCTACAGCGAACACATCCTGAAAAACATGATCGGAACGGCCCGCATCGCCAGCACGTTCACCGGCACGAGCGATGGCTGGTCGACGTTCAGTTCGCAGAACAACGGGCAGGTTGCGTGGGACAACTCGGGCAAATTAGACGGGGGCAGCCTGCGGACCTTATTTCCGACCGCATCCGGGGTACGCGGGGCCTACCTGCTCCTGACCAACGACATGGGTTCCGTGGCGAAAGGAAAAAGTTACCTGCTCCGGTTCGATGCCGTAGCCACGGGCGACACCCGGCTACAAACCTTTATCCGTCAGCGCGACGCGCCTTATCAGGACTTGGACAAACGGTTTGAGCTATTAGTCAATACCAGCCGCAAAAGTTACGAACTGGCCTTTACCGCCAACGCCGATGAAGCCAATACCCTGCTGGCCTTTCAGGTAGACGAAGATGGGCAGTCGGTGTACATCGACAACATCCGGTTGCAGGAAGCAGCCATCACGCGGGTGAACCCCGACGACGACATCCGGTTTGCGTACAATGCCACCCCGAAGGATACCACCATTGCCCTGACCGGATTTTACCGCGACGTAAAAAACCGGGCCTATTCGCGGTCGGTCGTGCTGCCGCCGTTCACGTCCATCGTGCTGTTACGGGATACCAGTCCACTGATGGATGTCAGCCTTACCCTACAGATCGGCAGCAAACAGCTTAAAGTCGGCGAAATCACCTCCGTTGCCATCCGGCTCCGCAACGATCAGCCCTCGACGACCCCGTTGGCCCAGCGCGTAACCTGGTCCTGCCGCTTACCGCCTAACCTACAGGTAGTTAACGCAACAGGCCTGGCGCTCAGCGATAACAAGCTGACGGGTACTGCTTACCAGTTCCGAACCGATACAACGTTTGTGTTTCAGGTTAAACCAATGCTGAGCGGATTATACCGGCTCTCGGCGCAGGTATCGGACGCGACCTTTCCCGATCCCGATAGCACGCCCAACTCGGGAACCGTTGATGGGGAAGACGATGCCGCGACGACCCTGTTTCTGGTGGGTCTGTTAAATTTCCGGTTGTTCACGGCTCCCGACGTCATCCTGCCAACGGCTCCTGCCCCGACAGTCGAGTCGGCTTCAGCCCTACCGATTGGCGCCAGAGTTGGCGTAGCGGATGACCTACCGGCGCGGGCTGACTTAAGCCTGCGCATGGTTCTCAGCCAGCGGGTACCTGCCCTCAATGACCTCATCAGTTGCACCCTTACGGTTAGCAACGAAGGGCCAGTTGCGGTGGGGCAGTTCACGGTCCAGAATCAGTTACCGGCGGGGCTGGCATTCAGCCGCGGAGCAAACTGGACGGTTAACGGCGATCTGCTGACCATTACCCTGACGAATCTACCCATCGGCGCGACCGTCAGCGTCTCGTTTCAGGCGCGGGTGGTCGCCATCGGTTACTGGACCAACCACGCCGAGATTGTTGCCAGCGACCAGCCCGACCCTGATTCGGTCCCCGGCAACGGCCTCACCAACGGCGAAGATGACCAGGCTCAGGCCGATTTCCGAACGCGGTAAAGAATGGGAACAGCATAAGCAAATTTACCATCCTGACTGTGTATATTTGCACTATACCTTAACAGGCATACCTGTATGCACCCCGCGTTTTCAACCCGTTCCGATGCGGCCCGGCCCGTCAATGACCTTATTCAGCAGGCCCGTCAGGGTATCGTGCGTCGGCGTGTAGATGAAGTAGCGCGGTTAGTAGGTTTAACCGACAAGGAAATGGCCCGCATCCTGAATATGTCGGTGCGGAGTCTGCATGGTAAAACCGATTCCGAGTTACTTACCTCGGCCGCCAGCGAACGGTTATTACTGCTCGAACGGCTGATTCAGCATGGTCTGTCAGTCTTCGACGGTCGGGCTGACGTACTGAGCCGCTGGCTGCGTACCCCCTTAGCTGAACTGTCCTACCGCGAAGAAGTTGATACTGTTGCAGCGGCAAATGAGCGAGAGCCGATACCGGTACGCAGTCTCGGTCAATTTAATGAGCCCACGCCGGTATATGCACCAACGGATGTGCAAAAGTCAGCGGACGAATCATCGTTTGTAGTGCCGCAGTCACCTTTAGCGGTACTGGATACGGTATCGGGTTTTTCATTGGCCGAAGACGTGTTGAGCCGCATTGAGTGGGGCATCGTCGGCTAAACAGCTATGGACGTTTACCGCATCAATAAGGAGCCGGGCCACGAAAGGCCGTATCATGTTGATCCTTTATCCACGGTAGGCAGCCATCGGTACGACGGTCGCTGGAATCCAAAAGGTATCGGGGTTTTGTACACCAGCCGTACCCCGGAACTGTCCCTGCTGGAAACCCTGGTCCACCTTCCTCCTCTTGCCCTATCCGAATTACCCCGGCTTTGGCTCAGTACAATCCGGTTACCCGATTCGCCGGAGACCGTTTTCTGGCTCGACCCCACCCGTCTGCCCGCCTACTGGAATTCAGGCACGTTAGCCGAAACCCAAATGATCCTGACCGAGTGGTTGATAGAACCCTTCTCATTGGCCATTGCCGTACCATCCGTTATCGTCGAAGAATCCTATAACCTGCTCCTGCACCCATTGCATCCGGCCTTCTCGCAGGTTGGCGTTGTCCGTCAGCGACCTATTCCTCTCGACAACCGGTTGAGGAGGTGAGTAAGAGCACTAAATAGTCTTCAGTGATCAGTTAGCCCCCGATTCGGTCCCCGGCAACGGCCTCACCAACGGCGAAGACGACCAGGCCCAGGCCGATTTCCGAACGAGATAAGGTTTTAACCACAGAGGGAACAGAGAGAAGGCACAAAGGTCACAGCGATTTTATTTCTTCTCCGTTACCTCCGTGCCTTCTCTCTGTTCCCTCTGTGGTTAGAACCCTACAAATACTTCACTAAGAACTTCAGCAACCCGGCGATGCGGTTGGTGTAGGGCGGGTAGAGCATTTTCATGGTGCCAAACTGCCGCTCCATTGTGCCGCGCATGTTGGAGTATTCCTGGAAACTGAAGAATCCGTTCGATTTGCCGATGCCGCTGTTGTTGACCCCGCCAAACGGCATTTCAGGGTCGTTGAATTGCAGCATCACGTCGTTGATGACCGTGTCTCCGGCAGTGGTGCGCTCCATGAAATACTGAATGTTCTGCCGGTTGCGGCTATGGATGTAGAGCGCCAATGGTTTTTCGCGCTGCCGAATGCGCCGGATAGCTTCGTCTTTATCCGTGTATGTTTGCAGGGGCAGCACCGGTCCGAAAATTTCGTCCTGCATCACCCGCATGTCGTCCGTCACGTGTTCGAGCAGGGTCGGTTCGATGAAGTTCTCCGATTCTGCCATCTGTCCGCCTACGCTCACTGTGGCGCCCTGCCGAACCGCATCGTTAACCAAATCCCGCACCCGCTCAAAATGCCGCCGGTTTACCATCCGGCAGTACGAATCCGACGCCTGAATGCCCTGCCCGTTGGGGTTATACATCCGTTGCAAGGCCCCCTGAAATGCCTGTACGAACTGCGGCTTTACCGATTCGTGAATCAACAGGTAATCGGGTGCAATGCAGGTTTGGCCGTTGTTCACGCCTTTTCCCCACGCCAGTTGCTCGGCGGCCTGCTGAATATCCGCCGTTTCGTCGACGATACAGGGCGATTTGCCGCCCAGTTCAAGCGTAACCGAGGTCAGGTGTTTGGCGGCAGCGGCCATCACAATCTTCCCCACGGCGGGGCTTCCGGTAAAGAAAATATGGTTAAACGGCAGTTCCAGCAGGGCCGTGGCGACCGACGCATCCCCGGCAAAAACGGCCACTTCTTCGGGCGGAAACAGGTCTGCCACTAACTGCTGAATGATGCGGGTCGTATTCGGTGTCAGTTCCGACGGTTTCACCATCACGACATTCCCGGCCGCAATGGCCGACATCAGGGGTTTCAGGCAGAGGATGAACGGGTAATTCCAGGGCGCAATCACGAGGACATTGCCTTTGGGTTCGTAGCGCACCTGACTCCGCATCCCGATCAGGTTTATTGGCGTCGGTACCCGCTGCGGTTTCATCCACTGCGCCAGGTGCTTAATGGTGTAGTTGATCTCCCCGTTCAGGCCGTACAGTTCGGTTAGTACGGCTTCGGACGCGGGCTTGCGAAAATCGTCGTACAGGGCTTTTTTGATGCTGTCTTCGTGGCTGGCAATCCAGTTTTGAATGCGCTTCAACCGGTCGATCCGTTCTTTAGCGGTGGTCAGTGCCATAACGGGCGCGTGTTGCCGTTGCCGGTCAAAAATGGTTTTATAGTCGGCCGAAGCAAGCCGGTCGGGCGTTAGCGTGTTCATGGAGCAGGGTTGTTTGATTATCGGGAGAAATACTCCCTTAAAAGTACAATTGTATAGCCAAATTTACGCATTTCATTTTCTCCGTAAAACTGATTTACTTTAGCTAAAATTTTTGGCTAAACCCTCCACCTGCATGAGCCTCGTCAGCAACAATATTAAATACCTCCGCAAATTAAACGGCCTGACGCAGGAGCAGTTCGCCCGGCGCATCGGCATAAAACGCTCACTGTTAGGTGCTTACGAAGAAGCCCGCGCCAACCCGAACTACAACAACTTAGTGGCGATGGCGAAAGCCTTCAACACCACGGTCGATATTTTACTAAAGCAGGATTTGCAGCGTATCCGTCACACCCCGGAACTGAACCTGCCCCTACAGAACATTGGCCAACCCGTTTCCCGCGAAAATGCCGGTACTTCCCCGTTTACCGAAGCCGAAAGTCCGTTTCTGATGCGACGCGCCGAGGGCGAACCGGCAGAGCGGGTTCTGCGGTCGCCGGTCATCCGCGATCCGATGCCGCCAGAGGGTATTGCCCAGGAACCCGACGGTTTACAACCCCAGCCCTTAGCCTCCGTACTGGAAAAATACTATCGGGAGCCGACGCTCCGCGAAGCCGCTGTCCCACCCACGCCCGAACCGAACCGCCCCCGCCCGACGGAACGCCCTACCTCCGAACGCAGCAGTACCCGAACGACACAGGCGGCTCAGTCGATGATTCGGGCGGTGGCGCAGCGGATTATGTTCCGGCCCGTATCGCTGACCGACGGTGTTACCTTCACGGATATTCCCCAAAACCCCGCTCCCACCCGACCGGAACAGCCAACCCCGCGTCCGGTTATAAGCCAGTCCGTTGTGCCCTCGCCGACGTTTAATAACATTTATGAGCAGAGCGTGCCCGTCCGGCCCAATGGCGACGAGCAAACCAGCCAACCGGCCATACCGCTTGTGCAGCAGTTCCAGTTCGGCGAATACCAGCAGCGCTATCAGCAGCCCGATTACCTCAGCCGCCTGCCCACGCTCCGCCTGCCCACGCTGCCCGCCGGTCACTACCGGGCCTTCGAAGCCGATGCCGATTTCGGCGCACCGGGTGCCCTGCTCATCGGGCAATTTGTGCGCAACTGGTTCGACATTGCCGATGGGAAGTTGTACGTGCTGCTCATTCAGGGACAGGGGCCAACCTGCCGCCGTATTTTCAATCAGGTCAAAGTGAAGGGGACGCTGTTGCTCACGGCGGACAAATCGGCGGTACCCAGCCGCGAAATTGGCCTGAAAGACGTGCTGGAAGTGTGGGAAGTGAAAGCCTTCGTGAGCCAGCAACTCCCCGAACCCGGCCCTAACCTCGACCGTCTGCGCCAGCTCACCGACGAACTGCGCTACGAAGTGGACCGGCTGAAGTAAAGTAGTGATTGGTGAGCAGGGATTAGGGGTTGGTTCACTGGAGGAATCACTAACCCCTACTCACTAACAGCTACCCCCTAAAAATGCTCGAAGTCGATAGAATTACCAAAGCGTTTGCGGACGTACCGGCGGTTAAAAACGTCTCGTTCACGCTCGAAGCGGGCCGAATCATGGGATTAGTCGGTGCCAGCGGGTCCGGTAAAAGTACGCTGTTGAGCATGCTGGCGGGCCTGACCGATGCCGATTCAGGGCAGGTCCGGTTGAACGGCGAACGCGTGGCGGGTCCATCGGAAGTGCTGATTCCCGGCCGGGCCGATATTCAGTTGGTGCACCAGGAGTACCAGTTGATGCCGAACGTCTCCATCCGCGCCAACATTACGTATGCCCTGCGGACGTATGATGAAGCCTACCAAACCTTCCGGGTAGATGAATTGCTACGGCTCTGTCGGCTCGAAGCCGTCCAGCATCGTTTGCCCCGGCAGGTATCCGGGGGCGAAAAACAGCGCACCGCCATTGCCCGCGCCGTTGCCCTGAAACCAGCCGTGCTGCTGTTGGACGAACCGTTCAGCCACCTCGACCTGCCCAACCGAACGCTCATCCGTGCCCTGCTCCTCGACTTAGTCAATACCGACCGGACAGCCTGTCTGTTCGTCACCCACGAAGCGGCCGATGCACTGTCCATTGCCCGGACCCTCGGCGTATTGCAGGCGGGTCAGTTGCTGCAATTGGCTCCGCCGGTTCAGGTGTACCGCCAGCCCGTAACGGCCTATGCCGCCCGGCTGACGGGGGCAGCCAACATTCTGAAAGCCAAACACCTGATAACACTCGGCCTGACAACACCGATGCACCCGAACGCTACCTGCTGCATCCGGCCGGAACAAATTGTACTACTTAACTCAAACGTAACGGCCGGAACACCCGCTGTGGGCATTCCGGCCGTGGTACGTGACGTGTTTTTCCGGGGCAGTCATTTTGAGATCGAAGCCGACGTATCGCGCTACATCCGGCTCACCGTCCTGACCACCAGCGATGACCTGCAACCCGGTCAGCGCATCAGCCTGACCATTTCGCCCGATGCGTTGTGGTGGCTCCAGGGCTGATCTTACAGCAAAGCCGCGCCGAATACGCCGGCACTGTCGCCCAGTTTAGGTCGCAGAAACGGCGTATGAATCACCCCCTTGTTGAAGACGTATTTCTTAGCCCGTTCAACGCCTTCGGTATACAGCAAATCGACGTTGCCGACGCCCCCGCCCAGCACAATCGCATCCGGGTCGAGCACGTTGATAATCTCCGAAATAGCCCGGCCGAAGTACTCCAGCAACCGCTCGACGGTCCGGGTAGCAAACGGGTCCGTACCAGCGTAGTGCCGCGCCACAATGTCTTTCATTGTCAGTGATTGCCCGCTTATTTCGCCATAATAGCGTTGCAGCGCGGGACCGGAAATGACCTGTTCCGTACAGCCCCGTTTGCCGCAATAGCACGGATGACCATTTTCTTCGAGAATATTGTGACCCCATTCGCCCCCGATGCCGTGCAATCCGCCCAGCACGAACGACGCCCCGTCTTTGCCCTTCACCACCACGCCACCACCCACACCCGTACCCATGATGACCCCAAACACCGATTGATACACCGGTACCACGTCAGGAACAATGCCCATGGTAGCCTCAGCCAGCGCGAAACAGTTCGCATCGTTCATGATCTCGATGGATACGCCGAGCCGGTCGGTGAGTACCTGTTTCAGCGGCTGACCATTCAGCACGGTGGTGTTGCAGTTTTTCATGGTCTGCGTAGCCGGGTCGAGGGTGCCGGGCGTACCGAAACCAATCCGGTCGGGCCGGTAGCCGGTTTCGGCCTTTAGCTGGTCGATCAGCCGGACAATCTGATCAACAATGTGGGTGTAGCCTTTGTGGGCTTCCGTATCGAGCCGTTTCCGAATAACGACCGCGTCGGGTGAGGGTGCCGAGAGCACAACGCCCTCTATTTTGGTACCACCCAGATCAATGCCCCAGTAGGTTTGCATGAATAACCGGTTAGAGTGTATGTTTTACGCAGGTCGATTCACGACCTTTGCCCAAAATTCGTAAAACAAACCGCATAAATCACAACCTGTCATGCTCACCCCCGGTCAGAAAGCACCCGATTTTACACTCGTCAACTCCGACAAAAAAGAAGTATCCCTCGCCAGTTTCGATAACAACCTGATTGTGTTGTTCTTTCCGCTTGCCTTCACGAGTGTCTGCACCGCCGAACTCTGCGAAATGCGCGATAACATTGCTACCTACGCCGGTCTGAATGCCGATGTTGTGGCTATTTCGGTGGATTCGCCCTTTACCTTGGATAAATTCAAGGAAGAGCAGCACCTTCCCTTCGACCTGCTGTCGGACTTTAACAAAGAAGCCTCAGCGGCCTATGACTCGCTCTACGAAACCTTTGCTTTTGGCATGAAGGGCGTCAGCAAGCGGTCGGCGTTTGTGATCGACCGGAACAAAACGATTCAGTACGCCGAAGTGCTGGACAATGCGGGCGAAGTCCCCAACTTCACCGCCATTCAGGAAACATTAACGAAAATGAAATAGCCGTTAGTAGTTTGTGGTTGGTTCACCGGATGACAAACTAACCACAAACTACTAACCACCAACCACCAATATGTGGTACGATAATTTTTTCCACGGCTTGCCGCAGGAAGCCTGGAAGGCTGCCCAAACCGACGATCAGACGCAGCTCGACCTCGAATGGATGGTCGACACGCTGGAATTTGGTCCGGGCGATCACCTGCTCGATGTCTTTTGCGGCTACGGTAGGCACGCCCTGCTCATTGCCCGCATGGGGTGTTCGGTAACGGGCATCGACATCTCGGCCGAATCCATCGCCGAATTAACTACCGATGCCCTGGCCGAAGAGTTGCCCATTGAGGCCATTTGTGGTGATTTCATGACCGTGCCGCTCACCGGACCGTTCAACGCGGGGTATTGCCTCGGCAACAGTTTCAGCTTCTTCCCGCGCCCGCAAATGCTGGCCTTTCTGCAACGCATCGCCGGGTTGCTGGAGCCGGGCGGGCGGTTCCTGGCCCATACCGGCATGATTGCGGAATCGGTGCTGCCTGACTACCAGGAACGTCAATGGCTGGAAATTGAGGACGGGTTTTATTTCCTGATGGAAAACGAGTACGACCCGCTCGACAGCCGCATCGACTCGAACCTGACTTACATTCGGGCGGGGCAAACCGAAACCCGGCTGGCGCAGCACTACATCTACACCCTCGGCGACTTACGCAGCCTGTTTTACGAAGCCGGCTTCACGGCACCAGCCTGCTATGGCGACCTCGACGGACGGGCGTATGCACTGGGCGACGCCGACCTGTGGTTGCTGGCCGAACGCCGTGATTAACCGTTCACTCAACAATATGCGGCTACAATTGTCGGTGAATTTGGGTCCGGTGATTTATGGGCCAAATGTGATTTAACGACGTGATTTCGCCGAAATTGAGCTTGTCTATTAAATTTTTCTAACATTTCCGTTGTCCGTCTTGGATTGTAGCCCGCTAACTCGCTACCTTTCAGTAAGATTAACACCGTTAACCAGAAACTTAACTAAATGGAAACGCTCGAACGGAAACCCCGTAGCCGAGAACAAACCCGTTCCGGTATTGTCCTGACGGCCAAGGACATCGCCCGTCGGGAGGGTTGGCAGGCTGTCTCCATCCGAAAAATCGCCGACGCGATTGAATACAGTGCCCCCATCGTTTACGAATACTTCGACAGTAAGGATGTTTTATTGGATGCCATTCGCAATGAAGGCTTCCGGTTTCTGCGCGACGAGTACGAGCGTATTCAGAAACTTTACCGCGATCCGGAAAAGCGACTCTACGAAATCTCGTTGATTCAGTGGGACTTCGCTTTTCAGCAACCCGAAATGTATCAGGTAATGTTTAACCTCGACGGTGCCTTCTGCGCCCTGCCGGTGTATCAGTCGGGCGAGGTCGAAGCCGTTAGCACTATCGTTCGGGAAATCATCTTTTCGTTCATCCCCAAATCAAAGGAAAGCATTCAGAAGTTGTTTTTCGAGTGGTGGTCCCTCTCGCACGGCATGATCGTACTGGCCATGATGCTGAAAGATCAGCAACCGATTGAACAGTCGCAGCAGGTATACCGCGAAGCCGTTCGCCGGTTTGTACGGAATCTGCGGTAAGAACTTTCAGCTGGTTAACAGCGAATGGTATGCAACCCCGAATTATTTACGTTTACGATGCCCTCTGCGGGTGGTGCTACGGTTTCAGCGCGGTAATGCAGCGTTTTTACCACGAAAACGCTGATTCTTTCGACTTCACGGTACTTAGTGGCGGTATGATAACCGGCAACCGGGTTCGCCCCGTCGCCGAGTCGATGTCTTACATTAAGGAGGCTTATAAAGTAGTGGAAGAACGCACCGGCGTGGTGTTCGGGCAGGCTTATTTGGCCAATATCCTCCAGCCCGGCACCTATATTTCCAACTCGGAGCCGCCGGGCCGGGCCATGACACTCTTCAAAACGGCGCAGACCGGCCTTGATATCACGTTTGCCGGTAGCCTCCAAAACGCCCTGTACCGTGACGGAATCGACCTCAATGTCCCGGCCAACTATGGGTCGCTCGTAGAGCCGTACGGGCTGAATCCCGATGAGTTTGTGAGTCACCTCGCCGACTCGGCCATCCGGGAGCAGACGCTGGCCGAGTTCAAGCTGGTAGCCGATTTTGGCCTCAATGGTTTTCCGTCGGTGATTGTCGAGCACGGCGACGACCTGTACCTCGTCGCACGGGGCTACGTTCCCTACGAGGTGCTGACCGAAAATGTGAGCCGGGCGTTGAATCAGTGAGTGTAACTATTCATCAGGCTCAGGTACAGTAAGGCGGGGCTTTTTGATACGTATGCCAGACCGGGTTGCGATCATACTTTGCGCGTTTGAAATACTCAATTTCAGTCGGTCCGGGCCAATTTATGCCTATAACCCGAACAAGCCCTCGATGGACAGATAGCGTTCGCCGGTGTCGTAGCAAAAGGTCAGGATGCGGCTTCCGGGCGGTAGATCGGGCAGTTTTTTGGCGACGGCAGCCAGTGAAGCCCCCGACGATACCCCGATGAACGTCCCCTCCTCCCGTGCCGACCGACGCGTCATTTCGTAGGCCTCTTCCTTACTGACGGCAATGACACCATCCAGCACTGCCGTGTGCAGGTTTTGGGGAATAAAGCCCGCGCCAATGCCCTGAATCGGGTGTGGGCCGGGGGCACCTCCGCTAATCACGGGCGATAATTCCGGCTCCACGGCGTAGACTTTCAGGTCGGGGAAGTGCTGCTTCAGAACCTCGCCCACGCCGGTGATGTGACCGCCCGTGCCGACACCGGTAATCAGGGCATCGAAGCCGTCGGGAAAATCAGCGAGGATTTCCTGCGCCGTAGTCCGTACGTGAATGGCAATGTTGGCGGGGTTCTCGAACTGCTGCGGCATCCAGGCACCGGGGGTCTGGGCTACCAGTTCGTGCGCCCGGGCAATCGCCCCTTTCATGCCGCCTTCGCGGGGTGTCAGATCAAAGTCGGCTCCATAAGCAGCCATGATTTTCCGACGCTCGATGGACATTGACTCCGGCATCACTAAGGTCAGCCGGTAACCTTTCACAGCGGCTACCATCGCCAGCCCGATGCCGGTATTGCCCGACGTGGGCTCGATAATGACCGAACCCGGCTTCAGGTGCCCATCGGCTTCGGCGGCTTCGACCATCGCCAGTGCAATACGGTCTTTGATACTGGCACCGGGGTTGGCCCGTTCCAGTTTCGTCCAGACTTCATAGCCCGGAAACAGCTTGTTGATGCGAACGGTCGGCGTGTTGCCGATGGTATCGAGAATGGAGTTGTATTTCATGGGTTGGTTCGGATAAATGGAACGCGGATGGGCGGATGCCATTTTATATAACAAAGTTGATGGGTTCGTCGCTGGCTAAGGGCATGGGACGAACATCGACTTCGCTCTGGTGATAGACTAATGAATACGGTTCGACGCTGGCCGTGAGCCAGACGTTGCCGCCAATGACCGAATCGTGGCCGATGAGGGTACGTCCGCCCAGAATGGTGGCATTGGCATAGATCACGACGTTATCGCCGATGGTCGGGTGGCGTTTCTTCTGCGCCATCGACTTGGCTACGTGGGTGGCGCCAAGCGTGACGCCCTGGTATACTTTCACGTTACGGCCAATGATGGTCGTTTCGCCGATCACGACGCCCGTGCCGTGATCGATGAAAAACGACGGCCCGATCTGCGCACCGGGATGAATGTCGATACCCGTCTGGCCGTGGGCGTATTCGGTCAGCATCCGGGGCAGGAGCGGCACCTGCTGCCGGAGCAGGGCGTGGGCGATCCGATACACGGCGATGGCGTAAAAGCCCGGATACACGGCCACCACTTCTTCAAGCCCTACCGCAGCCGGGTCGTTGTCGGCAATGGTGCGGGCATCGAACAGCAGATCGTCGAAAATAGCCGGGAGCTGACCGAAAAAAGAGTCAGCGATAACCTCGGCGGGTTCGCTCAGGTTGGCTTCGAGCGGCCGGAGCAGGCACAGGAGCTGATCGAACAGTTTTTGATAGGTCTCCTCCGGGTTGTCGGTCGCGCTGGCACAATCCTGGGTAACAGGGAACAGAAACCGCATCAGTTTGTCGATGAACCGCCCGGCATCGGGGCGCGACGGCAACCGATACCGGAACTGTGCCCGCTGGGCGGCTAACCGGTCGAGAAAAGCAGGCGAAAGATCGGGCGAAGTCATGAATAGTCAGCCGAAAACACGGGCTGTGTGAGGGTGAAATTGTGTCGAAATATCCCGATTTGTGGAATGAATACATCAATCGGGCATTCGTTATTTTTCGTAAATATTTGGCAGAAAGGGTCAATACGCTGATTCTGAAACAAAACCCGTTCCGAAAAGTTCGACCGGACGCTTTGGTCCTGATTTTGCCTTATTGACCGTAAACGACAGCGCATTACCATGCTTTTTAAATCCATATCAACTCTATTTCTTTCCCTGCTGCTGGTGCCCTTGCTGGCTCTGGCTGGTTTCGCCTGGTTAGTAGTTCTGGCCAAGCAACCCGTTACCGAGCAGCCGGACGAACAAATGGCGGACATTGCTTCGGTATTTATGGGGTCTGTTCCAAAGCTGTTGTCTGCGACGCCGGGTGCAACCACAGATGCTCCCCGGATTATGACCGTCAACGCGTTCCCCAACCTGACTTTCGACGCTCCCGTTGAGTTTACCTACGCCAGCGATGGCAGCAACCGGGTGTACGTGGTGGAGCAGGGCGGCCGGATCAAATCCTTCGAGAATGCGGCATCCGTCAAGTCGGCCGCGTTGGTTTTAGACATCCATAAGCGGGTTTCGTACGGCGGAGAGATGGGTCTGCTTGGCCTTGCCTTTCACCCGGATTTCAAAACGAACGGCTATTTCTACGTCAATTACACCAAAGACAGCCCGCGCGAAACGGTGGTCAGTCGGTTCAAAATCACCAATGGCGTGGCCGATCCGAACGCCGAAACCGTGTTATTCACCTTTGCGCAGCCCTACGCCAATCACAATGGCGGTAAACTGGCATTTGGACCCGACGGATACCTATACGTAGCTACCGGCGATGGCGGCAGCGGGGGCGACCCAAAAAACAACGGCCAGAACAAAGCGGCCTGGCTCGGTAAAATTCTGCGGATAGACGTAAACGGTACCGAAAAAGGACATTACGGCATTCCGGCTGATAACCCGTTTAAGGGCAAAGCCGGTTTACGCGAAGAGATTTATGCTTATGGTCTGCGGAACCCCTGGCGGTTTAGTTTCGACGCCCAGACCGGCCAACTCTGGACCGGTGATGTAGGGCAGAATGAAATCGAAGAAATCGACATCGTGACCAAAGGCGGAAACTATGGCTGGCGCATCAGAGAAGCCGACGCGGTGTATGATCCGAGCCAGAAACCGGAAACAACCCTGATCGGCCCCATCCATGAGTATCCGCACGGGGCCGACGGCAACTCGGTAACGGGGGGTTACGTGTACCGGGGAGCGGCTAATCCCGCCCTACAGGGTAAATACATTTACGGCGACTTTGGCAGCGGGCGTGTCTGGGCCTTAACGCAGGCTAACGGCAAAGAAACGGCCAACCAGTTGCTCATCGAACGGGCCGGGTCGATCTCATCTTTCGGCGAAGATCAGCAGCATGAACTCTACATTTGTGATTATGCCGATGGAAAAATTCTGAAAATCGAAAGCCGGTAGTACTGTAGTATCAGCAATCAGTCAGGTACCTTTT
The DNA here is from genome assembly GCA_038327655.1 of Cytophagales bacterium. Lineage (GTDB taxonomy): Bacteria > Bacteroidota > Bacteroidia > Cytophagales > Spirosomataceae > JBBQLG01. Next base: position 4,517 of record JBBQLG010000085.1, on the reverse strand, counting down.
CAGCAGCCCGTTGCCTCACCGCAACGGGCTTTTTACCCGTTTAAACGGGCCCAATCCAGCGTTGGTTATTGACTGAGCAGGCGGTTTGGGCAGTACACAACGTATCGAAATAAGCTAAAAAGTAGCCCTAAAATCAGCTACAGGCTATTTTTCGGACTATTTTCTCCGCTGAATAAAGCGTCCTGCTTACTTTTGGTAAAGTATCACCGGCGGATGGCTACCAGTCGTTGCCAGACAGCCGCTCTATAATACCGGGCATGGAACAGATTTACGACTTTTTCCGGCAACTGACCGACACCACCGACTGGCCCCCACGTTGGTACTGCGGCCAGTGGACCGATTTTCTCGGATGGCTATACATTGCATCGGACGGCATGATCTGGCTGGCCTATATGGCCATCCCGCTGATCCTGATCCGGTTTATCTTCATTAAAAAAGGGGTACCACTATCCGGTGTCTTCGTCCTTTTCGGGGCATTTATTCTGTTCTGCGGCCTTACGCACCTGATCGACGCGGTCATGTTCTGGTGGCCCGCCTACCGGCTGAACGCCCTGATCCGGCTGCTGACCGGGCTGGTGTCCGTGGCTACGGTCGTGGCACTGATTCGTTACTTCAATGAAGCCGTTGGTCTGCGGACTTCGCAGGAATTCGACCGGGAACTGGCGTTTCGGCAGCAGGCCGTTCAGGAACTGACCCGCTCCAACGAGGAGTTGCAGCAGTTCGCCTACGTTGCATCCCACGACCTGCAATCACCCCTGAAAACCATTACCAACTACCTCTCGCTGCTCGAAGGCCGCTACGGTGATCAGTTGGATGAGAACGCCAAAAAGCTGATTGGCACCTCTACGGCTGCCGCCGGACGGATGCGGACGCTGATTAATGACCTGCTCGATTTTTCGCGGGTTGGCACGAATGTTGAATTCAAGCCCATCGACCTCAACGAACTTGTCGCCGAAATCGTGGACGAACAGCAGAGTGACATTCAGGCCACAAACGCCAGTATTGATGTAGCCCCCCTCCCCACCCTGCGGGCGCACCGAACGGATTTGAAACAGGTATTCCAGAACCTGATTACCAACGGGTTGAAGTATCGGCGAGCCGACGTACCGCCCCAGCTGACAATCCGGGTAGCCGACGAAGGAAACCATTACCGCTTCAGCGTGGCCGACAACGGCATTGGTGTGGAACCCGACTATTACGACCGGGTATTCCAGATTTTTCAGCGGTTACACGGACGGAACGAATATCCCGGCACGGGAATTGGACTGGCTACCTGCAAAAAGGTGATCGACATTTACGGCGGGCAAATCTGGCTCAACAGTACCGTTGGCGCGGGCACCACCTTTTATTTCACCATCCCAAAAACGATTAAAACAGTTCAGCATTATGCCCAGGCCCATTCACTGCATTCTGTTGGTTGACGATGATCCGGACGACAATTTTTTGCATCAGCTCGTTATCACCGAATCGGGTTTATGCGACGAAGTGCGGGTGGCCGAGAGCGGTCTGGAAGCCATCCGCTATCTGACCCAGACCGGCCAACCCGATTACCTGCGGCCGGATGCTATTTTACTGGACATCAACATGCCGGGCATGAATGGCTTTGAATTTCTCGAACAGTACCACAACCTGCCCGATGGCCTGAAAAGCCGGGTTGTGGTGGTGATGCTGACCACCTCGCTCAACCCCACCGACCAGACGCGGGCGATTCGATCGGCGGAAGTGAATCTCTATCAGTCGAAGCCGCTGACGCAGGCAATGCTGCAGACCATCGTCGATCAGCATTTTTCGTAGCCCTGGCACCCGTCGGGCGTAGTGATCCAATGGGTCTTAGCCGTACTTTTTCGCTATTTTTGCCGCATGGAAATTCTGAAGTCCAACCGGCTCAATACGCTTAAATACGACATCCGCGGACCGATCTACGAAAAAGCCGTCGAACTTGAAAGTCAGGGGTACAAGATCATCAGCCTCAACATCGGCAATCCGGCCTCGTTCGGGTTCGATGCACCCGACGAAATCGTTCACGACATCATCCTCAACATCCGCAACGCGCAGGGCTACTCCGACTCGCGGGGGCTGTTTTCGGCCCGCAAAGCCGTCATGCACCACACCCAGAACATTGGGTTGCCGGGCATTACCATCAACGATATTTACATCGGCAACGGCGTCAGCGAACTGATTCTCCTGGCGATGCAGGCACTCATCAACGAAGGCGACGAAGTGCTGGTCCCCTCCCCCGATTACCCGCTCTGGACTACGTCGGTGGCCCTTTCCGGCGGTAAGCCGGTGCATTACATCTGCGACGAAGCGGCTGGCTGGAACCCGGACCTCGCCGATCTGGAGAGCAAAATTACCGACCGGACACGGGCCATTGTGGTCATCAATCCCAACAACCCAACCGGCGCGGTCTACGACAAAACTGTACTGGAAGGCCTGGCCCGTATTGCCGAGCGGCACCAGTTGATTCTGTTCTCCGACGAGATTTACGACCGTATTCTGTACAACGGCGCGGTGCATCACCCGATGGCCAAAGTAGTAAACGACACGCTTTGCATCACGTTTGGCGGATTGTCGAAAAATTACCGGGCGGCTGGTTTCCGGGGCGGCTGGCTGATTCTGAGCGGGGCACGGCATAAGGCGAAGTCCTACATCGAAGGCTTAACCCTGCTGGCCAGTATGCGGCTCTGCGCCAACGTGCCCACGCAATACGCCATTCAGACGGCCCTCGGCGGTTACCAGAGCATTAACGACTTAGTCATGCCCGCGGGCCGACTGCACAAACAGCTAATGCTTGCCTACGAACGCATGACCGCCATTCCGGGTATCTCCTGTGTAAAGCCACAGGGCGCGCTGTACATCTTCCCAAAAATCGACCTGACGCGGTTCCGCATCGCCAGCGACGAGGAGTTTGTCTATGATTTACTGACGGAACAAAAGGTGCTGGTAGTATCGGGAACGGGATTTAATTACATTCACAACGACCACTTCCGCATCGTCTGCCTGCCCACCGTCGATGAACTAACCCTTGCCCTCGACCGGATCGAAACGTTTCTGGAAAGTCGGCGGATTTAGGGATTTGTGCAACCGGGGGATGCCTGAAGTATGTTGGGCATTTCCTATGCTTTTTCAGGCAGTAGTTGGGCAGTTTATTATAATCGCAATTATATAACAGGTATGAAACCGTTATTTAGGTACTTGAGTGTCTTAGGGCTGGCGATATTGGGAGCAGTAATAATCATAAGTTATCAGTCCTACAAGGCAAAACATAGCGATCAAAGTGTAGAAAGATACACCAAACCGCTTACTGACAGTAAACTCAATGCTTTGGTAATTGATAAATCGGTGACTGATGCTAGCGATCGAATTCAGTCAAGCAACTCTATGATATATTCACTTAAAGTGAACTACATTGATCTTGAGTCAGGACAATCATCTAGTTTCATGACGGACTTCCGCTACGGAAAAGATATCGCTCCTGGCGATACGATTACAAAAATGGCAGGAGATGAAATATTAGTTTTACACAAAAGGGAAGGTGGAATTTTAACTTTGTCAGTTAAATAGGAGGTCGCACATTTCTGTCAATAATCCCTTGAAATAATTGTAGTTATTTATGTGTCGAGACTTAAAAAATCACAATTAATTAACTTACAGACCACTCTTTTCAATAATCCGGGACTGAACCACAAACCAATTCCATGCCTTCCTACTCATTCACCAATAAGTCGCAACGGCGGACCGGCACTAATCTTTATATTTTTCTCAGTGCGCTGTTTCTCACCAATGCCGTGGTCAATTAGTTTATTATAATCGTACGCATACAATAAATTATATGCTATCAAACAACTTTGTAATTCCTGACACAGTTATTCAATTAATTACGGAACTAAAAATGGGCCTCAATCAGATCAGGCCCGATTGGATCGAAGGCATTTATTTAACTGGATCTGTCACATTAAGCGATTTCTACGCTCAGAAGAGCGATGTAGATTTCGTAGTTCTTTACAGAGAGTTTCCTACTCAGAAAATCATTGACCAACTGACAGAGCTTCACCATCGTATTCAGAAATTGCATCCTAAACCGGTGTTGAACGGTGTCTATCTAACTAAACAAAATTTACAAGCCCGTAATTTAGCCACGGGTCAAGTAATTCATTTTCAAGATGGTAAATTAAATACATGTCTGTTTGAAATGGGTCCCATTGCCTTATACGAATTAAAAACAACCGCTCACACGATGATGGGTACACCAATTAATCAATTACCCATTGACGTTGACTTAGAACAAATTAAACTCTTTATGTATACGAACATCAATTCGTATTGGCAAAGCTGGCTGACCAGGCATTCTTCGTTGATTAGCCGAAAGGGGCTACTTAATAGAGTTGTTGCAGGGGTGATAGTCAGTTTGTTGTAGCTGTTCAAATGAATTAATTTTACGACATGAATTTCTCAACGGCTAACTTACGAACAGATCGTCATTGGCGCTCAGCTACCGGGCTTGACCAGAAACGATT
>JBBQLG010000084.1:0-26936 GCA_038327655.1 Cytophagales bacterium | reverse complement strand
AATAAGATCGGCAATGGGAGCCGAAATGGCCGCATGTTGTTTTTTTAGTGTCTTAACCATACTCAATGCCACAGTTTATGCCTTTTGAAACAATGAAACCGGCCATTTGGTGTCTATTGGCGCTGTTTCTGGTCACGCTTTCCCACGCATCCATTGCTCAGAAGGTCGTGGCTGTACCAGCACTGAATGTTATCGCAGCCGATGATCCGGCCCTTCAATACACCGGCCGGATTGATTTTACCAATCCCAAACGTCCCCGCTTCTGGGCGTCGGGTGTGTACATTCAGGCCCGCTTTCGGGGAACCGCCTGCGAGGTTTTGCTGAATGATGAAGCCAATGGCAGTAACCACAATTACGTGGCCCTTGTGGTAGACGATGGGAAACCGATACGCGTGAAGCTGACGGGTAAAACCGACACGCTGCGGGTGGTGAAAAACCTGCCCGAGGGTGAACACACCCTTACGATTTGTAAGAACACGGAGTCGGGCATCGGCTACCTCGAATTCGTGGGACTGCGGTGTGCCAAACTCGTGGCACCGTCCCCAAAACCAACCCGGCGGCTGGAATTTATTGGTAATTCGATTACCTGCGGTACCGGCAGCGATCTGACCGATTTTCCCTGTAATCAGGGGCAGTGGTACGATCAGCACAATGCCTACATGGCGTACGGACCACAGGTGGCCCGGCGGCTGAACGCGCAGTGGCAACTAACGTCCGTGTCGGGTATTGGCCTGGTTCATAGCTGCTGCAACATGACAGTAACCATGCCCGACGTGTTCGACAAGGTGAATTTGCGCGATAACAAAGTAGTCTGGGATTTTAGTCGCTACCAGCCCGACGCCGTTACGATCTGCTTAGGGCAAAACGACGGCGTACAGGATTCAACAACATTTTGCGGGGCGTATCTTAACTTCCTCACCACCGTCAGAAGTCATTATCCAAAGGCCCGGCTTGTTTGCCTGACCAGCCCGATGGCCGATGCGAAACTCATGGCCGTGCAGAAACGGTACCTGAGTGGTATTGTCGCCGAAGCCAACCGGCAGGGTGACCGTGCCGTTCAGCCCTTCTTCTTTTCGCGGAGTTTTAACAGCGGCTGCGGAGGCCATCCCGATTTAGCCGAGCACGTGCTGATTGCCAATGAGTTGACGGATTTTCTTCGGACAACCCTGCACTGGTAGTGCTAAATAAATACCCGCGTGCCGGAATAGTTCTGGCGGAATTCGCGGGGGGTACAGCCGTTTTTACGCCGGAAAATCCGGTTGAAGTACGACAGGTTGTTGAATCCGCATTTGTACGACACTTCCGCAATGGTTTGGGTTGTATCAATCAGCAGCCGCGACGCGTGCCCCAGCCGAATCTCGTTCAGGCTTTCGATGAACGTTTTTCCCGTCCGCTTCTTGATAAACCGGCTGAACGACACCTCCAGCATACTCACCTCCCTGGCTACGTCTTCCAGCGAAATATTTTCGGTGTAGTGGGCATGCATGTACGCAAACGCTTTCTCGATCCGGCGGCTGTGGTAGTTGACCGGATCGCTGTTGAACGACGTGTTCGACAGGGTCCGCATGTTGCGCGACGTAGAGAGGTCATGCAGGATCGACATCAGTTCCAGCACTGAGTCGAAGCCGCTTTTTTTAGTTAGCGCAATCAGCCGGGGTTTAATGGCTTCGGTGGTTTCGCGGGAGAACAGAATACCCTTGGTCGACCGCTCCAGCATGGTACTGATGAAACTCAACTGATTGCGCTTCAGGAACTTCTCATCGAACAGGTCGCGGTGGAACTGAATCGTAATTTCGTGTATGGCTTCACTGCGACACAGGTGCGTAAACCAGCCATGCGGTAAATTGCTGCCCACCAGCACCAGTTCCAGGTCTTCGATCAGGTCGGTATGATCGCCCACGATGCGCTTGGTATTGGCCCCGTTGGCAATAAAATTCAGCTCAAACTCTTCGTGATTATGCAGGGGAAAATCAAACTCCTGTTTCACGCGCGAAAACAGCGTAAAACAATCGTTCTGTGTCAGTGGCGTAATTTCCCGGTAGATGGTACTCATGCTAAGGATCAGGTTATTTTTGACTACACGCCAGTTAAAATAATGTCAACCCAGCGATGGCTGATTAAACGGCAATCAGGCATATTAACTGCTTTCTGGCGGGTAAAAATGGTATTATATGGTTAAATAAACGAACATATACCCCTTTTATGCCAGCTAATTAGCCATCACGTGCCATAGAACGGCAAGATAGTACTATACGTATGCTGAAAAGTGATTATAACTTTGACAGGATAAAATAGCGTTACCGGTTAGTTGTGACGACTGCCGGACTGTTTCCATCTTGCTCCATTTTTAATCGGTTACCCCGTGATACGACCTGTCTTGATCAGCCTGCTTGGTCTTATTCTTTCGGTACAGGCCAGTGGCCAGAATGGCCCTATCGACCGGCAGGCCACGGCGGAAACCAAAAATCTTTTCAACAGCCTGAAGCGGGTAGCCAAACAGGGCATTATGTTCGGCCATCAGGACGATCTGGCGTATGGCGTGGGCTGGCAGTACGAACCCGGCCGGTCCGACATTAAAGCGGTGGTAGGTGAGTATCCGGCGGTGGTAGGCTGGGATCTGGGTCGACTGGAGTTCGACAGCACGGCCAACCTCGACCGGGTGCCGTTCGACAAACAGCGGGACTTTGCCAGACAACTTTACGCGCAGGGTGGCCTGAATACCTATAGCTGGCACCTGAATAACCCGCTCGACCCGAAAAAAACCAGTTGGGACAAGGCCGATTCGACCATCCGGCACCTGTTCGCCGACCGCAGGGCGATGAAACGGTATAAATCCTGGCTCAATAAAGTGGCCGGGTATATGCGCAACCTGAAAGCCGATACCGGCGAGGCTATTCCGGTTGTTTTCCGGCCGTTTCACGAACATACCGGCAGCTGGTTCTGGTGGGGCCGGAACCACTGCACCCCGGACGAGTATAAAAAGATGTGGCGGTTCACGGTCGATTACCTGCGCAGGAAGAACGTCCATAACCTGCTTTACGCCTATTCTACCGACCGCTTTACTTCCGCAGAGGACTACCTCGAACGGTATCCGGGCGACGACTACGTGGACATCGTTGGCTTCGATATTTACCACCGACCGGCGTCTGATACGGCCAAACGGTACATTCCAGAAACCCGAAAAATGGTCGAAACGCTCCGGCAGATCGGACAGTCGAAAGGAAAACCTTATGCCATGACCGAAACCGGACTGGCGCAGGTATCGTGGCCCGACTGGTGGACAGGTGTGTTGCTGCCGATTGTGAAAGATGCCGGTCTTTCCTACGTGCTGGTTTGGCGCAATGAAGGGCCGCGGCAATATTTTGCCCCGTTCAAAGGGCAGACCAGTTCGGACGATTTCAGGCGTTTCTACGAAAACCCGCAGGTGATTTTCGGCAAAAAAGCAGCCAGCGAGCAACTCTACAAACCGGCACCAACACCAGCCAACTAACCCTACCCCATGAAATTATCGGCACTCGACATCAGCATTATCGTCATCTATTTAGCGGCAGTCATCGTCTTGGGATTAGTGCTGAAAAAGCGGGCATCCAAAGACAAGGAAGCCTATATGCTGGGCGGTAAAACGCTGCCGTGGTACATGCTGGGCCTGTCCAATGCCTCGGATATGTTCGACATTTCGGGTACGATGTGGATGGTGTCGCTGGCGTTCGTGTACGGCATGAAAAGCCTGTGGATTCCGTGGCTGTGGCCGGTGTTCAACCAGATTTTCATGATGATGTACCTGTCCGTCTGGCTTCGGCGGTCGAACGTCACGACCGGGGCCGAGTGGATTGGTACCCGCTTTGGCCTGACCGGCAAAGGCGTTATGGCCTCGCACACCATCGTAGTCGTGTTCGCGCTGCTGAGTTGCTTAGGGTTTCTGGCCTATGGCTTTGTGGGGCTGGGTAAATTCGTCGAGATTTTCATTCCCTTCAGCAGCATCGCTTCGTACGTACCCTTTACGGTTCCGGCCGAATACGTGGCCCACTTTTATGGCATCATCTTCACCGCCTTCGCCGTCTTTTACGCCATTCTGGGCGGCATGACCAGCATTGTTATCGGCGACGTGCTGAAGTACATCATCATGTCCATTGCCGCCGTCGTGATTGCGTACATTGCCATGCAGAATCTGGCCGTCAAGCAGTTGGTGGTGCCGCAGGGATGGTACACGCCGTTTTTCCACGCCACACTCGATGACCTCGACTGGTCGGGGATGGTTAAGGAAGTGAACGCCAAAATCAAATCCGACGGCTATTCGCTGTTCGGTATCTTTTTCATGATGATGGTGTTTAAGGGCATTCTGGCCAGTCTGGCCGGTCCGGCACCCAACTACGACATGCAGAAAGTGCTCTCGACCAAGTCCCCGCAGGATGCCGCCAAGATGAGTGGGTTCGTCTCTATTTTCCTCCTGCCGGTGCGCTACGCCATGATTATGGGCTTTACGGTGCTGGCCCTGCTGCACTTCGACCAGTTGGACATTCGCTCGGCAACGGGCATCGACTTCGAGAAAATCCTGCCCGCAGCCATCTTACAGTTTGTACCGGCGGGGCTGATGGGGCTGTTACTGGCGGGATTATTAGCCGCTTTTATGGGTACATTTGCCGGCACGCTCAACGCGGCTCAGGCGTACATCGTCAATGATATTTACCTGAAATATGTCGACCCGAAAGCATCCAACCAGCGCATTTCCAACATGAATTATCTTTCCGGCTTAACGGTGGCCGTGCTGGGGGTGCTGATGGGTTTGTTCGCCCGCGATGTCAACAGCATTCTGCAATGGATTGTGTCGGCCCTGTACGGTGGCTACGTGGCGGCCAACGTGCTCAAGTGGCACTGGTGGCGGTTTAATGCCAGTGGATTCTTCTGGGGCATGCTGGCGGGTATCGTTCCGGCCCTGATTCTGCCATCCGTTTTTAAAGAAACACTGGAGCTATACTATTTCCCGCTGCTGTTTGTACTGTCACTGGCGGGGTGCATTGCTGGTTCGCTGCTGACGCCACCCACGGACGAAGCCGTACTGAAATCATTCTATAAAACCATTCGGCCGTGGGGTTTCTGGGGGCCGGTTCACGACAAAGTAGTGGCCGAAAATCCGGCGTTCGTGGGCAACAAGAACTTCAGATTAGACGCCTTCAACGTAGTGGTCGGCATTGTGGCCCAGTGCTGCCTCACCATGCTGCCCATGTACCTGATTGTCCGCATGAACACCGAATTGGGGATTACGGTGGCGATTCTGGCCGTTTGTCTGCTGATTCTGAAGCGAACCTGGTGGGATAAATTGGGCAGCGAAACGGAAGAACCGGTCGCCGAACCACCCAGACGCGTCTTTTCTCATTGATCCGTTCGGTACCTGAACCGATTCTAAACACTTAAATTCCTCGCTGAATGCATTCTACGTTTCATCCTCGGCTCGAACAGTTAGACGCGGCTTACCGGGAGTTAATCACGCGCAAAAACGAGAAGCTACCCCTCGGCAATGGCATCATCGACCGCTATACCCACCCGATTCTGACGGCACAGCACGCGCCGGTTTTCTGGCGGTACGATCTGAATCCGGCGACCAATCCATACCTGATGGAGCGTTTCGGCATCAACGCGGCCTTCAACGCGGGGGCCATCAAATTAAATGGCAAGTACCTGATCGTCGCACGGGTGGAAGGGCTGGATCGCAAGTCGTTTTTTGCCGTGGCCGAAAGCCCGAATGGCATCGACAATTTCCGGTTCTGGGACCGCCCCATCACCATGCCCGAAACCGAGGTACCGGACGGCAACGTCTATGACATGCGCGTGGTGCAACACGAAGATGGCTGGCTGTACGGCCTGTTCTGCACCGAGCGCAAAGATCCCTCGGCCCGCCCTGGCGACGAATCCTCGGCTCTGGCGCAGTGTGGCATGGCCCGCACCCGCGACATGAAAACCTGGGAGCGGCTGCCCGACCTGAAAACGCCTTCGCCCCAGCAGCGAAATGTGGTGCTGCACCCTGAATTCGTGAACGGCAGATACGCGTTTTACACCCGCCCGCAGGATGGCTTTATCGAAGCCGGAACGGGTGGCGGCATCGGTTTTGGCTTTGCCGACTCGATGGAAGACGCCGTGATCGACAAGGAATTTATTGTCGATGAGAAACACTACCATACCGTCTACGAAGTAAAAAACGGGCAGGGTCCGGCACCGATCAAAACCGAACGTGGCTGGCTGCATCTGGCCCACGGCGTACGGAATACGGCTGCTGGACTGCGCTACGTGCTGTACCTGTTCATGACCGATTTACAGGATTTAACTAAAGTGATTCATAAACCGGCGGGGTATTTTATCGCGCCGGAGGGCGACGAGCGCGTCGGCGATGTCTCGAACGTAACGTTTGCTAACGGCTGGATTCTGGACGACGATGGCCGGGTCTTTATTTACTATGCCTCGTCCGATACCCGGATGCATGTTGCCACGTCGACGCTCGATCAGTTGCTCGATTACGTGGTGCATACCCCCGCCGATGGTTTTCGCTCGGCGGCTTCGGTAGAGCGGCTCAACGACCTGATTGACCGTAATATAGCGTATCAGCAGCAGGCCGAAGCCGTTCCGGTGCTGATGAACGGCGAGACCGAATGACGGCTGCTTCCGTCCAGAGTCAGGCGCGCCAGCAATACCGGGCCGAAGCCGAAACGCAGTTGGCTCGTATTCTGGATTTCTGGCTCACACACAGCATCGACCATGAGAACGGCGGGTTTATCGGCCGCTTAGATAATGACAACCGGATCGATGCGGATGCGCCGAAGGGAGGTGTCCTGAACGCCCGGATTTTATGGTCTTTCGCAGCGGGTTATCGGCATACGGGTAATCCGGCGTACCGCGAAGCCGCCGATCGGGCCTACGATTATCTGCGCACGTATTTCATCGACAAAACGGACGGCGGGGTGTACTGGTCCGTCGATGCACAGGGGCAACCGCTCAGCACCCGCAAACAGATTTACGGATTAGCTTTCGCCATTTACGGCCTGACGGAATATTACCGGGCCACGAATGCGCCGATGGCACTCGAAACCAGCATCGCTCTCTTCGACTGGATCGAGAAACACAGTTTTGACCCGGTGAACGGGGGTTATTTTGAAGCCTTCAGCCGGTACGGTGTCTTGCTGACCGACTTGCGGCTGAGCGAAAAGGACCGCAACGATCCAAAAACCATGAACACACACCTCCACATTCTGGAGGCCTACGCTAACCTGTACCGGGTCTGGCCGGATGCACGGCTGGCTACGCAGTTTGGCCGGTTGTTGGATACGTTCGAGCAGCACATTGTCGATCCGGCGACGCACCACATGAACCTGTTTTTTACCGGCGACTGGCAACCCACCGCCGATCTGGTTTCGTATGGCCACGACATCGAAGCCTCGTGGTTGTTGCTGGAAGCCGCCGGGGTGCTCGGCGATACCACCCGAATCGAACGCATCGAACCCCTGTCCGTGGCCATGGCGCGGGCAGCAGCGGAAGGCTTACAGACCGATGGCAGCCTGTACCACGAACGGGACCGCACTCGGCAGCATACCGACACCCACCGCGAGTGGTGGGTCAGTGCCGAAGCGATGGTGGGCTTTCTGAATGCCTGGCAACTCACCGGCGACGCAACGTTCTGGGAGCAATCGGTCGGGGCCTGGAATTTTGCCAAAGCGCACCTGCTCGATAAGGAGCGGGGCGAATGGTTCTGGGGTGTATTTGACGACTACAGCCGGATGATCAGCGAAGACAAAATCGGCTTCTGGAAATGTCCCTACCACAACACCCGCGCCTGTCTGGAAGTAATCGAGCGTTGCCGGTGATGGGGCACCGGCAACGGTAAACCAGACCGCACCCATTATTACCGGTTCTTGTACCGTCACGCAAAACGTTATATTTGCCGGACTATAACGTTTTGCCGAATGACCCCTTCTACACGCAGCCTCACAAACACTGTCCAAATTAGTCGGCGGGTTCTTCTCCTGGTACTCGTCTTTTTTGCGGCCACACAACACAGTCAGGCGCAGACGGTACTGACGGTTTCCGGCGAGGTAACCAAGCCCCTCATCCTACAGGCCGCCGATCTGACCGCGATGCCCCACGTTGAGGTAACCGCCCTGGAGCGCGACGGAAAAGAGCACCGTTACTCGGGGATTCTCCTCCCGGAACTCCTGAAGCAGGCGGGTACCACGCTCGGCGGTGAACTCAAGGGCAAAAACCTGACAAAATACCTGCTCGTAAAGGCGGCAGACGGCTACGAAGTCGTGTTTGCGCTTCCCGAACTGGACCCCGACTTCACCACCCGTACCATTCTGCTGGCCGACCAGGTCGATGGTGCAGCCCTGGCACCTGGCGTCGGCCCGTACCGGATTGTGGTGCCGGGTGAGAAAAAACCCGCCCGCTGGGTTCGGGACGTCAAGTCGATTGAGGTCCGGCTGGCTAAGTAAGCAACGAAGTATTGAGAGCTATGACAAAGAAAATCCGGTTACTCCTGTTCTCCATTGCGGTGCTGGGCCATTTTCCGGTTCAGGCGCAGCCACTCCGGGTGGCGGTGGCGGCTAATGCGCAGTTCGTGATGGAAAAATTACGTACTGCGTTTCAGCAGAAAACCGGCATCGTGGTGGAGTCTATTGTGAATTCGTCGGGTAAACTGACCACGCAAATTCAGCAGGGTGCGCCCTACGACGTGTTTCTGTCCGCCGACATGACCTATCCGCAAACGCTGTTCGAGCAGGGCCTTACTACGGCAAAACCAGAAGTGTACGGCTACGGAACGCTGGTACTCTGGACTCTCACCGACCTGCCGCTCAAGGCCGATGGTCGGGTGCTGCTCAACCCCGCCGTCCGGCACATTGCGCTGGCCAATCCGGCGACGGCTCCCTACGGCGCAGCGGCCATATCTTTCCTGCAACGGCATAAACTACTGGAAACCGTACAGCCGAAAATCGTGTACGGCGAAAGCATCGCGCAGGTGAATCAATACATCCTATCGGGGGCCGCCGAAATCGGGTTTACGGCCAAGTCGGTCGTACTTGATCCCAGCCTGACCGGGCGCGGACACTGGATCGACATTCCGCAAACGGACTACACGCCCATTGCGCAGGGCGTGGTGGTGCTGAAACAGACGAAGCAGCTACCGGCCGCCCGGCAGTTCATGGCCTTTTTGCGTAGTCCGGCCGCCCGGCGTATCTTTCAGCAGTTCGGGTATCGGTCGCCCACATCCTGATGCTGTTTGTTTACGCTATGCCCATCGACTGGGAACCCATCTGGCTGACCCTGCGCCTGGCAGGCATCACCACCCTCCTCTTACTGCTCATCGGCGTGCCGCTGGCGGGGTGGCTGGCCCTCAGCCGGTTCCGGCTCAAACCGGTCATCGAATCGCTCATCAGCCTGCCGCTGGTCCTGCCGCCCTCGGTCGTGGGCTTTTATTTGCTGCTGGCCTTCAGCCCGACGAGTGCGTTCGGCGCGTGGCTGCTGCGGACGGTCGATCTGCAATTAGTCTTCTCCTTTCCGGGATTGGTCGTTGCGTCGCTGCTGTACAGCCTGCCGTTTATGGTCCATCCCATTCAGGCCGGGCTGGAAAACCTGCCCCTCTCCTGGCGCGAAGCCTCCTACACGCTGGGACAGTCACCCACCCGAACACTCTGGCGGGTGCTGCTGCCCAACTGCAAACCGGCCGTCCTGACCGGCATTGTGCTATCCTTCGCCCACACCATCGGCGAATTTGGCCTGGTGCTGATGATTGGCGGCAACCTGCCGGGGCAAACGCGGGTGGCGTCCATCGCCATTTACGACGAAGTGGAACTGCTGCATTTCGACACGGCCCATGCCTACGCGGGGTTGCTGCTGGGCCTGTCGTTTGCGATTCTGCTGCTGGTCTACGGCATCAACAAACGGGTAACGGTATGATCGAAGCAGCCGTTTCGATGCCGCGCCTGTTTGCCGAAGGAGCCGGTACCCTCAATGTAAACCTGACGATTACACCCGGCAGCCTGACTGCGCTTGTGGGGCCGTCGGGTTCGGGCAAAACGAGTTTACTGCGGGTGCTGGCCGGGCTGGAAACACCCAAACAAGGCCGCATTGTGGTTGAGAAACAAGTCTGGTTTGATGCCGGGCAGGGAATCAACCGGAGACCGCAGCAACGATCCATCGGGTATATTTTTCAAGATACAGCCCTGTTTCCCAACCTCAGCGTCCGGGAAAACATCGCCTATGGCGCATCGGCAGACGGGCAGACGTTGGTCGATGAATTAGTTGAGGCCACGGGTCTGAATGCCTTTGTTCACGAAAAACCAACGCGGCTGTCGGGTGGGCAGCGGCAACGGGTGGCTCTGGCCCGCGCTCTGGTACGCCGACCACAACTGTTGCTGTTAGACGAACCGTTCGCGGCCCTCGACGACCCTTCGGCAACGCAGCTTCGGCACGTTCTGCTCGATCTGCACCGCGCCTGGGGCACCACCACGCTATTGGTCAGCCATCACGACGCCGACGTTCGGGTGCTGGCCGACCGGGTAATCACGCTGGTGCAGGGACAGATTCAGGAGCAGCCGCATCGAACGACACCCGCCAAGCGCGAACGCATCGACCACATTTATTTCGATGAGGCAACCCGGCAATGGGTAATCGAAACCGCCACGGGCCAGTTACGGTCTTCAGACGTCCGATGGCAACAGGCAACAGCCGGTGATTTTGTGCAGATCGACTGGATGCGGAGCCAATCGTAAACGCGAAGGCCCGTCTGTCGAAACAGACGGGCCTTCGCGTTCAACGCAAAAAATCAACACCCGGTGCTTAGGCCCGCTTTACGGCCTGTCGGGCGAGCAGTTTCCATTCACCTTTTTCCTTTACCCATACCAGGATCACCCCGATTTTGACGTGCGCCGGGTTACCGCCATCGTTCGTTTCGGCGGTGAGCAAATGGCGAACAATGGCCGTATTGCCCACTACCGTAACCGTTTGCTCGGTCAGGTCGATGGACACGAAATCGGATTTGCCGCTCAGGAACGAATCCATAAAAGCCGCTTTGTCCTCGATCTTGCCACCCGAATGGCCATAGCTTAATTCGTTGGCAGCCAAGGCGTCAAACGTTGCCTTATCGGGGTCGATCATGGCTTTGCGCAGGCGTTCGACGGCTTGTTCTACGGCCTGTTTATCGTCGGACACGCTGGCATCCGCAGTAGAAAGATTTTGCATGATCAGAAAGCTAATGAATAAAAGGATGATACGTTTCATGGTCGGTAAGGCGAAAGGTAAGCAGGTTTAAGATAGAGTTAGGTCGTTAAAAAGCGTCGATTAGGGCCGGGGCACCGATGAAGAACGGACTGCGCTGATGCAACTCATCGGGCTGAATGTCTAAGATCGCCTGATGGCCGTCCGTGGCGCGGCAACCGGCCTGCTCGGCAATGTAGGCCAGCGGGAAACATTCGTACAGCAACCGTAATTTTCCCTGCGGCTGTTTGCGCGTGGCCGGGTACAGATAAATACCGCCTTTAAGCAGATTCCGGTGAAAGTCGGCCACCAATGAGCCAATGTACCGGGCCGAATAGCCTTTCTCCCGGCAGGTCAGCAGGTAATCTTTCACCCGCTGATCGTAGTCCGGCCAGTTGCCGTCGTTGCACGAATAAATGGAACCGGTTTTGGGGCTTTGGATGTCGGCATGGGACAAAATAAATTCGCCCAGCGAACAGTCGTAGGTAAAGCCATTGACGCCCCGGCCCGCCGTGTAAACCATAATCGTAGATGACCCGTACAGAATATACCCGGCGGCTACCTGCTGCCGCCCACCCTGCAAACAGTCAGCCATAACCGGCGGGGTACCAACGGGCGTAATCCGGCGGTAAATCGAAAAAATAGTGCCCATGGACACGTTCACGTCGATGTTCGAGGAACCGTCCAATGGATCAATCGCGACGACGTACTTACCGCTGTCGTTCCCCGTCAAGATAATGGCCTCCTCTTCCTCCGAGATCACCGCGCAGGCCTCTCCCCCGTTCGTTAGGGCACGTTTAAACCGGATGTTGGCGATGATATCGAGTTTCTGCTGACTTTCGCCCTGCACGTTCTCCACGCCCATTTCCCCCGTCAGGTCGATCAACCCGGCACGGTTCACTTCGCGGTGAATGATTTTTCCGGCTAAGGCAATGTCCCGCAAAAGCTGCGATAACTCCCCGGTAGCATACGGAAACTCGCTCTGCCGGTGCATGATGTACCGGTCGAGCGTGACGCCAACGGGTAGGGCGAGGGGATGAATCGGAGTCGTTTCGGGAGCCATGTCAATCGAGTTTTTGACGTATATCAGTAGTGCCGTTTCTGCCCTAAACAGTTGCTAGAGTACCCCGGACGCCCACGTCTGATTATCGACCGGCAACCAGGATACGGACAAAACCAGACGTGGGCGTCTGGAGTACGTCAGGCGACTGGTTGCGGCAGTACGGGCAGCGAACCGGTTGGTTTGACGTTGCGCGTCAGCACCTGCATCAACGCCCAGGCCAGCAAATACGCACAGCCGCAAATGGTGAACAGGATGTTATAACCGCCCGTTGGATCACCCGCCAGTTTGTAGCTATCCAGCAGCGAACCGACCAAAATCGGGAACAGGATACCCCCGATGGAACCAGCCATGCCACCAATGCCGATCACCGAACTCACCGCCCGCTTGGGGAACGCATCGGAAACAGTCGTATAAATGGTCGCGCTCCAGGCCTGATGCGCGGCTGCGGCCAGGCTAATCAGACCCACCGCCTGCCAGATGTCCGTCGCGTACCGGGCCGCCATAATCGGCAGCACGGCAATGGCAAAGATTAGCATCGACGTTCGGCGGGCGCGACGCACGTCCCAGCCTTTCCGGATCAGGTACGACGATAAATAACCGCCCCCGATACTGCCAATGGTCGTAGCCGAGTAGATAATCACTAAGGGCAGACTCGGTTTTTTCAGATCGAGGTTAAAGGTGCTGGAAAAATACGACGGCAGCCAGAACAGGAAAAACCACCAGATCGGATCGGTCAAGAGTTTACCGATGGCGAAGGCCCACGTTTGCGGCACGGTGAACAGCTTCCCCCAGCCGATGGACTCTCCTTTCACGGGTTCCACTTCGTTATCGCTGTGGATGTACTGAAATTCTTCGGCGGAGAGCCGCTTTTCCCGGCTCGGCACTTCGTAAAAGATGATCCAGAAGATCAGCCAGAAAAAGCCAATGCCGCCCGTAATCAGAAACGCTTCTTGCCAGCCATACGCCCCCAGAATCCAGGGCACCATGATCGGCGCGGCCACCGCCCCTATGTTGGCCCCGGAGTTGAAAAAGCCCGTGGCCAGTGCCCGCTCCTTCTTAGGAAACCACTCGGCCACCGCCTTGATAGCCGCCGGAAAGTTGCCCGATTCACCCAATCCCAGCAGCGACCGCACCACGCCGAAACCAAACGTACTGGTGACGATGGCGTGCAGCATGGCGGCAATGCTCCAGACGATGATGGAAATAATATAGCCCAGTTTGGTGCCGATCTTATCAATCAGCCGCCCGAACGCCAGCAAGCCAATGGCATAAGAAGCCGCAAACGCCATCACGATATGGCTGTAGTCGGTTTCGGTCCAGGAGAAATCCTTTTCCAGCACGGGTTTGAGTAGCCCGATCACCTGCCGGTCGAGGTAGTTGATGGTGGTGGCAAAAAAGAGCAGCGTCGCTACCACCCAACGGTACCGGCCCGCCGGGTTGCTGCTGTCCGGGATGGCCGTTTTAGTTCCAGTCAATGTGTTCATAAGGTTTTAGGAAGATAAGGGTGTACAAACGTCATTAGCTGCGCCACGCGGGCGGTCAGGGCGTCGGGTGCGGGGTCGCCCGCGAACAACTGCGATCCCATGCCCACGCAAAGCACCCCCGCCCGGAACCATTCGTTCAGGCTGGCTTCGGTGGGTTCGACGCCCCCCGTCACCATCAGGTTCAGGTGCGGCATCGGCCCTTTGATGGCTTTAATAAAACCCGGTCCCACCACATTACCGGGAAACACTTTCACGACCTCCGCGCCAAGCTGTGTGGCCTGATAAATCTCGTTCAGCGTGGCCCCGGCAGGCATCCAGGCCACGTCCCGTTCTCGGCAAACATCCGCCACGGCGGCCGTTGTGACGGGTTGCACCACAAAATCGGCCCCCAGTTCAATAAATTCCTCCGCCGATGCCGGGGTCAGAATCGTACCAATGCCGAGGGCTAAATCAGGGCAGTGTTCCCGAACGTACGGCACCAGTTCGGCAAAGACCGCACGGGCCGCTCCGCCCCGGTTCGTAAACTCAAATACCCGCATCCCACCGTCGTAGCAGGCTTTTACGATGGCCTTTGCCTGGTCGGCGTCGCCGTGATAAAAGACAGGCACCACCGGATACTGTCGGCAATGGTTGAGGATGGCGGCTTTGGAGAATGTGGGCATGGGCAGGAGTTTGTGGTTCGTCGTTTGCCAGGCGGGTAGTTTGTCATCCTGAGGCACGAAGGATCTTGGCTACCAAGCTTTTAAGATCCTTCGTGCCTCAGGATGACAAACCACAAATTCAGAAATAGCTAACAAATCATTTACCGCAGCAACCGCCCGGACGTATTGCCGTGCATGACTGCTTCTATTTCGTCGATGGTGGCGAGGTTAATGTCGCCGTGAATGCTGTGTTTCAGTACCGAAGCCGCTACCCCGCAGCGCAGGGCTTCTTCGGCGGTTGGATAAGTAAGTGAGCCGTAAACAAACCCCGCCATGAACGCATCACCCCCGCCAATACGGTCCACAATCGGAACCACGTCGTAGTTTGGGGTCTGATGCATCGCGCCCGTGTTGTCGTACAGCAGGCCGTGCAACTGATTGTGCGACGCGCTGAGGGTTTCCCGGCGCGTCGTGATCACCTGCCGAATCGTTGGAAACCGATCCATCAACTGCGCCGACATCGAAGCGAACGAATTCCGGTCGTTTACATCGGCCTTAATGCCGAACAGATCGTCGGCGTCATTTTCGGCGCAAACCACCACGTCGCAACCCGCCACTAAATCCGGCATTACGCTTTGCGCGGTCTGCCCATACTGCCAGAGATTGCGCCGGTAATTGACATCGGCACTGACCGTTACACCCAGCCGACGCGCGGCCTTGATGGCAGCGGCACAGGCTATAGCAGCAGAAGCCGAAATAGCCGGTGTAATACCCGTCCAGTGAAACCAGGTAGCCCCGTCGAAGATCGCGTCCCAGTTGAAGGAATCGGGATTCAGGTGAGAAAAAGCAGAATCGGCCCGGTCGTACACAATTTTACTGGCCCGGACCGAGGCCCCCGATTCCAGAAAATACAGCCCCAGCCGATCTCCCCGAAATACGGTATGGGCCAGGCTCACCCCGTATTGCTGCAAGTGATTAGCCGCAGCCTGACCCAGTTCATTGGCCGGAAAGCAGGTTACATGCTCCGCCGAAATCCCCAGCCGGGCCAGCGATGCCGATACATTGGCCTCTCCCCCGCCGTACGTGATGTCAAGCCCGCTGGCCTGCACCAGGCGATAATTCAGCGGGGGCGATAACCGCATCATCACTTCGCCGAAGGTGACTACCTTTTTCGTCGTCTCCAAATCCAAAATACTCGTTTGCGTTATGATAACAGATGTTTTGTATGACCTGACCGATCCAGTTCAGGTCGTGGGGCAGTTCGCCGTTGGTGATGTCGGTACCGAAGAGGTTGCACAGTACCCGTCGGAAATACTCGTGACGCGGGTACGACAGAAAACTGCGCGAATCGGTCAGCATCCCTACGAACCGGCTAATCAGGCCCATATTCGACAGGGTGTCCATCTGCGCTTCCATGCCTTTTTTCTGATCGAGAAACCACCAGCCCGACCCGAACTGCACCTTGCCCGCCACCGAGCCGTCGTTGAAGTTGCCGGCCATCGTGGCAATCAGTTCGTTGTCGGCCGGGTTCAGGTTGTAAATGACCGTTTTAGCCAATTTATCGTCGGAATCGAGCCGACTCAGAAACGCCGACAAAGCCCGTCCCTGCGCAAAATCACCGATGGAGTCCCAGCCCGTGTCGGGTCCGAGTTGCCGCAGTTTCCGGGCGTTGTTGTTCCGCAGGGCACCGAGGTGATACTGCTGTGTCCAGCCCTTTTCGTGGTCCATCTCCGCCAGATACACCAGCATCGCCGATTTAAACTGCCCGATTTCACTCGACGTCAGCGAATCCCCCCGGCGAATTTTAGCAAAATAGGCGTGGATATCGGCCTCCCGGTAGGTATCGGCGTAGATGTGTTCCAACCCGTGGTCGGACAACCGGCAACCCAACTCAGCGAAGTAATCGTGCCGGTAACGGAGGGCCGTCAGCAAATCATCGAACGTACTAATCGACACGTCGGCAGCCGCTTCGAGCCGATTCAGGTACTGATTGTACGTGGCCGTGTCCTCAATGGCCATCGCCCGGTCGGGCCGGAAAGCAGGCAGCACCCGGATCGCGAAATCCGAACCAGCCGCCTGTTCATTCTGGATCTGCCG
The DNA here is from genome assembly GCA_038327655.1 of Cytophagales bacterium. Taxonomy (GTDB): domain Bacteria; phylum Bacteroidota; class Bacteroidia; order Cytophagales; family Spirosomataceae; genus JBBQLG01. The sequence goes on along the minus strand of JBBQLG010000084.1, from coordinate 10,416 downwards.
ATGGTGTTCGAGCGAGTCAGTGGGGTCGTCGGTGGTGCAGATGATGCGGACGTTCATCTTTTGCAGCAATGGCCGTACCGTAAAATCGGGCGTGTTCAGTTGCTCGTTGCACTGGTCATAAATGCGCCGGGCGCTCTTTCCGTCCAGCAATTCGGTTACGCCAAAATACCGTTGCAGTTCGAGGTGTGTCCAGTGATAGAGCGGGTTGCGCACGGTGTAGGGCACGGTTTCGGCCCACTGCATAAACTTGGCGGCATCGGACTGATCGCCGGTGCAGTAGCTTTCGTTCACGCCATTGGCCCGCATGGCCCGCCACTTGTAATGATCGCCGTAGAGCCAGGCCTGTGTGATGTTGCCAAACTGCTTGTCGGCGGCAATCTGATCGGGCGGCAGGTGGCAATGGTAGTCGATAATGGGCATCTGTCTGGCATACCCGTGGTAAAGTTCGCGGGCGGCTTCGGTCTGCAAAAGGAAATTCTCGTCCAAAAATGGTTTCATATACTGACGGAGTGACTGTGTAAGCAAGCGGTCGTATTGGCCCGCCCGGATGGAATACGCCGTACTAACCGGTTATACCAACGGTCCGGCTCTCTTTTTTATTCAGGAACAGGGCCAGCGTTTTGCGGGCGCCGTTGGTCATCAGGGATTGGAGATACCCGCTGACAGCCTCGGTAAAACCAGGTAGTTCGGTCAGGTCATGCTCCCACAGGTGGGTATTTTGCAGAACAGTCGTGGTTAGCTCATCGGGAGTGAGCCGCGCCCACAGGTCGGCAAAATAAGCGGCCTGATCGTCCTGAATCAGATAATCCAAGCCATTGACCTCGCCAAACCAGGCTTCCTCCTGCCGGTGCGTAGCCCGCATGAACAGCAGGTAGGCCGCAAAACCCAATGCCATGTATTTTGGAACGCTGCCGGGGCGGTGCTCGTAATAATGCAACAGCGTAGGCAGGTTGCGCAACCGCATTTTGGTGGTATACTGCATCGTAATCGACAGCCAGCGGTGTTCGATGTAGGGATTACGAAAACGGTCCAATACCTGCATGCCGAAACGCTGGGCTATTTTTTCGTCCATGGCGTAGGGAATCCCCGGCACTAAATCGGCCAGCATCAGGCTGCGGATAAACGTATCCATGCCCTCATCTTCCAGTGACGACGACACCGTTTCGAAGCCGCACAGTACCGCCAGTCCGCAACTCAGGGTGTGGGTACCGTTCAGCAGGCGCAGTTTCAATTCGCGGAACAGGTCGATGTTGGGCCGGATCACCACGCCGTCGTCGGCCCGATGAAACGACAGCACAGCCTGCACCGTTTCGTCGCCCGAATCCTCGATGGCCCAGAGCCGGTACGCTTCCGAGATAATCAGCAAATCGTCTTCGTAACGAAACTGATCGGCCAGTGCCTGCCGGGTAGTGATGTCCGGCCGACCGGGTACGATCCGGTCCACGAGCGAGTTGCAGAACCGGTTAGCCGTTTCGAGCCAGTGGATGAAGTCGCTGTTCAGGGCGTTGCGGTGGGCCAGTTCCAGCACGATGCTCCGTAGTTTGGTCCCGTTTTCGGGAATCAGTTCGGTTGGCACGATCACCAGGCCTTTATCCGTCGCGCCGTTGACTGCCTGATACCGGGCGTACAGCACCGCGAGCAGTTTGCCGGGGAACGACACGGGTGGCGTGGCGTGCATGTCATCGTCTACCAACTGAATTCCCACTTCGGTGGTGTTTGACAGTACCACCTGTAAATCGGGAGAAGCCGCAAACCGGAGAATATCGGCCCACTGGCTTTTGGCGGACAACACCCGGCTAATGGCCGAGCAGATGATGTTTTCCTCTACCCGATGGTCCATTTCTACCCCCCGAACGCAGAGCGTGTACAGGTTATCCTGCCGGTCGAATGCCAGGCCGTCGCCCCCGTCGGTTGATTTCACGACCACGATGCGGCCATTGAATATACCCTGCCGGTTCGCTTTGTCGATCAGGTAATCGGTTAGCCCCCGAAGCAGTACGCCCGTGCCGAATTGCAGCACCCGCTCCGGCAGTTGCCATAGGTGCGCATCCGGTACGCTCACGTTTCCGGTGACGTCGCTGGTTTGCAGGTATTTTTGTGATAATGTATGCATACTGACTGATATTGCTTCTCCCGACACGTTCCTTTTGCACTACCGACCCATCCAGCCCCCATCGACGGTCAGAATGGTACCGTGTACGTAATCGGCTGCGGCTGAAGCCAGAAATACCGCCGGTCCTTTAAAATCATCCGATTCACCCCACCGTCCGGCCGGAATACGACCCAAAATCGACTCGCTGCGGGCAGGGTCGTTACGGAGGGTTTCGGTATTGTCGGTAGCGATGTAGCCCGGCGCAATGGCATTAACGTTCACCCCCCGGCCCGCCCACTCATTGGCCAGCGCCTTCACCAAACTACCAATGGCCCCCTTGCTGGCCGCGTAGCCCGGCACGTTGATGCCGCCCTGAAAGGTGAGCAACGAGGCCGTAAAGATAATTTTGCCGGAGCCGTTGGCCAGCATGTCGCGTCCCAGTTCACGGGCCAGCAGAAATGGCGCGTCGAGGTTAATGGCCAAGACTTCGTCCCAGATGTCGTCGGCGTGTTCGGCCGCAGGTTGCCGCCGGATGGTACCGGCATTGTTTATGAGAATATCAATTTTAGGGAAATCCGACCGGACCTGCTTAGCAAAATTCAGCACCTGTTCGCGCTGACCGAAATCGGCCTGGTAGGCGGTAAACGAACGGCCCAATGCCCGAATATCGCGTTCGATTTCGCTGTCGTGCAGGGCAAGCGACGCCGAAACGCCAATGATGTCGGCACCGGCTTCGGCCAGTCCGATGGCCATTGCTTTACCAATGCCCCGGCTGCAGCCGGTAACGACGGCGAGTTTTCCGGTCAGATCAAACAGAGAAAGAACGCGCATTCACAGTGGGTTTAATTTTTTAATGGATTCGGTACAGGCCGGATTAACGGGCTTTGGCGGTTGGCAGCAGGCGGGCCTGTTCGAGGAGCCACGTAGCCAGGTCTTTACCGGCGCTGAAGTTCTGGAAGGTTGCCGGAATTCGGCGGCCATCCGTGTATTCGTTGTACAGCCAGGGGTCACCCACGGCGAACACCGTTCCGCGTCCCACCTTCGCCACGGCCATGACCGCGTCCTGCTCGGCGGCAACCAGGGTTCGGGCGGGGGCTTTCACGTCCAGCACGGCCAGTTCCTTAATGTAAACCGATTTCGTGTTTTTAAAGACGACATTATTGGCCGGGATACGTACCTGCCCCTGCTCGAATTGAGTGCCCTGTACCATATTCCGGTTTTTATCCGTAAACCGGATACCGAACGTCTGCGCCAGTTCATTGAAATGTTTGGTTTCGCAGTTGGCCGTGTCATTGGCCATCAGCACCAGCACGCCCCCGGTCTTCACCCAGTCGTTGATAGCGTTGATGTCCCCTTCCCGAATGTAGTTGGGTGTCGCTGTCTCTTTTGGCGTATCAGGGTCCACGATGATGTACACGTCTATTGCCTTCAGCGACTCGGCAGTGGGTGCGGTAGGTACCGCTACGGTTTGGGCACCCAGTTCGCGGAACGTATTGCCCCACAGCCAGAAACCGGAGTGCATCCGGTCCTCCCAGGTGTAGTGAAAGCGTTCCTGTTCACCCGGTCCGTCGCCACGGTTTACTGCTTTACGGAACTCATGGTTGAAATAATAGTCCAACCCGACGGTTTCGCCCCGTCCCACGCTCAGTTCCGGTGCGATTTCCATCTCGACGCTGGCCATGATGAACGGCCCGATACCCTTGAGGTCATTTTTGCGGATCGGTTCGCTGAGGTAATAGTCGTAACTGCCGTCGCGGTAAGGCTGACCGCCCAGACCGCCTACGCTCACGGTGCCGTTTAGGTTTACCTGCCCGCTGGCGTCCGTTTCGATAAACGTTTTCAGAATGCCCTGATACCCCTTCTGAGCCGCCGAAAACAGCGCTTTATCGAGGTAACCCATCCGAACGCCCTTCGCCAGCGCGTAGACGTACATGCACGACGCCGACGCTTCGGGGTAGTTACCGGTTCGCCCGCCCTGATCGGTTACCAAGAACCAGCAACCGGTTTTCGGGTCCTGATAGCGGGTCAATATGGAGCCCAACCGTTGCAGGTCTTTGATCAGCACGGCCCGCTGCGGGTGCGTCGCCGGGAAATAATCGAGCACATCGACTAACGCCATCATGTACCAGCCCATCGCCCGGCCCCAGAAATTTGGCGACTGGCCCGTTTGCGGATTGGCCCATTTCTGCTCCCGGCTTTCGTCGTAGCCGTGGTAGAGCAAACCCGTTTTGGGATCGACTAAGTTTTTCTCGATCAGGGCAAACTGGCTGGCAATGTCATTGAAACCGGCTGTCCGCGTGGCCTCATCGGGGCTGTAGAGGCTGGTAAATTCGGCGTAGAACGGCTCGGCCATGTACAGACCATCGAGCCACATCTGGTTCGGGTACCGCTTTTTATGCCAGAAGCCACCGGCCTTTGTGCGGGGCTGATCGGTGAGTTGCTGCCGAAGCCGGAAAGCGGCTTTCTGAAACTTCGCATTGCCGGGCAGCGACTGTTGCGCCAGTGTCAGCAGGGCGCGGCCGATGGTGATGTTATCGCTGTTGTACTCGTCGGGGTTGTAGGTACGAATCTGGCCATCGTCGCCCACAAACCGGTTCATATCGTTCAGAATGTACGTGAAGTAGGTCGCGTCACCGGTGCGGTACCAGACCCGTTCGAGGGCTTTCAGCATCAGGCCCTGCTCGTAATCCCAGCGGGCGGTTTTGTTGTTGCCCACTACAATCGAATCCTTATGCGTGGCGATGAACGAGTCGGCCATGCGCTGCGACCACGGCCGCACGGACGGCTGCGCAAAAACAGCGTCAGATAACATCAACACGACCGACAGGCAGGAGCCGGTCAGTAATACCCGCAAAAAGAGTCGGTTCATGGGTAGGATGATTTGTGGAGTTTATGTTTTTCATGCCGGAGCGTTATCCTGCTGACCGGCGGACCGGTCAGCAGGACAAACTATACCCTTCTCAACCCCTAAAAAACGGGGAAAATCGCCGATACTAAATCCTCTAAATCTGCGAGTAGTCCGTTGGCGTCAGGAAGTGGATTTCGGCTTTGGTCATGGCGTGATCGTATTCGGGTAGTGCCTTGATGCGGTTCCACTCCGAATCGTCGCCGAATGCTTTCCAGTGCGCATCGCGTGACGCTTTGTTGTCGAAGGTCGTCATGTAAGTCAGGTTGGGCTGCTTGGCACCCACAATCGTTTGTGCGTAGTACACGGGATTGAACCCCAGGCGAACGAAAATCCCGATCTCACCACCAGCGTTGAACATATCGATTTTCTTCTGGCCTTTCACCTCGCTGTGGCTTTCGTAGAGCCGGTATTCGTACACGCGATCGGCCTTCGGGGCGGTGGTAGTCGGCACTTTCAGGTCGGGCCAGTTCACAAACGCCTGCATCAGCGAACTCTCATAGCGATCATACGCCGGGCTGGCCGGGTCGCTGTTGAGGTACGAAGCCGCAGCCTTTTGGTAAGTGGCATCAGCAGCTAACTTGCCAGGCAACTCAATAAATTGCTCAATGGATTTAAACGGCATCAGCACGTATAGTTTCAGACCGTCTTTGGCGTCGGCTTCGCCGAAAACACCCACCGTACCCACACCCAGCCGGTTCAGCGCCGGGATGGCCGCCATCCGAAAATAAGCCTCGACTACCTTTTTCTGGTCTTCCGAAGCGAAGCGATACACCCGCATTTCGTAATACTGCCGCTTGTCTTTGGCAATGGCCTGTACATTGATGAGTAAACCAAGGGTCAGGCAGATGGCCAGCAGGCGGTACGTAATGACTTGAACAGTTTTCATTTAGTTATTTTTTTGGTTGTGTTTAAATGTCGGCAGCGCCATTTTCGGGTCAGCCACCGGTTCAAAAGGGTAATTTACGGGCGATTTACCCCCGCGTTCGGCGCATTGGTTACACCTGAATGAAATCAGCACGCATGGGGGTGAACACGTCTACCAATGTGCCAGCCTCCAGACACTCGGCACCATGCCAGACGTTAGGGGGCACATAAAACGCATCTCCCGGCCGCAGTACCTGTTTTTCACCGGCAATGGTGATGGTAAAAACGCCACTTTCCACGTAGCTCATCTGGGTGTGTACATGCTGATGCGGAGTGCCAATACCGCCTGTTTCGAAGGCTACGACAACCATCATCAGGTTGGCGTCGTAACTCATTATTTTACGCCGTACCCCCTCCCCGACTACTTCCCACGCGATGCCGGACGCGGCCACGAATTGTTTGCCCAGGGCGGTTGCTATCATAATTTTTTGCCTGAAATTGTTCTATTTGCCAACCCGTTTTTTCGGCAAGGTCGATAACCGGTGGCGTAAGACTACGGGCGTTTGGGCACTTTCTCAACTTTACGCAGCATTATTTCTACGCAAACGTTCCCGAAACGACGCCTTTCCGTTGCCGAATCAATCGCTTTATCAGTAAACCCCTTTTCTATACCTGCTGCCATGCGCCGAATCATTTTAGTCCTGTGGTTCTTTTTCGACTCCCTGCTCATTTTGGCTCAGCCCGTTAGCGGGCTGACGGGCGTACGCGACACTTCCTTCAGCCTGTATACCACTTACGTAAGAACAAAAGCCAACTACCCCGACATTCGGATTGCGGCTCCCGCTGTATCGCCCACTGTCCGGACCGCGCTGAACGTTGTATACGCCCAACCGAATGGCCGACCGCTGCATTTAGACGCCTTTTATCCGGCGAAAAGTCGAAAACGGCACCCGGCCGTGCTGTTGATTCACGGGGGTGGCTGGCGGTCGGGGGATCGATCGCAGCAGATTCCGATGGCCCGGCAACTCGCAGCGCGGGGATACGTAGCGGTTACGGCCGAGTACCGGCTATCGACAGAAGCCCTGTATCCGGCCGCCGTGCATGACCTGAAAGCCGCCGTTCGCTGGCTCCGGGCCAACGCCGACGTGTACGGAATCGACACGACAAAAATTGCGGCCTTAGGTTGTTCAGCGGGTGGGCAGTTGGCCGCACTGCTCGGCACAACCGGGGGTATTGCCAAATTGGAAGGATCAGAAGGCAGCAATCCATCGAAGTCGAGCCGGGTGCAGGCCGTCGTCGACATCGACGGGATTCTGGCCTTTATCCATCCCGAATCCGGCGAAGGCGACGACAGCCGGTCTACGTCGGCGGCTACGTACTGGTTCGGCGGACCTAAGACCGAAAAAGCCGCGTTGTGGAACGAAGCCTCCGCCCTGACTTATGTCCAGAAGGACACCATTGGCGCAAAAGCAACGGATTACAGTCCCGTGCCGATGTTGTTCATCAACAGTTCGGTGGCACGGATGCACGCCGGTCGCGACGACTTGATTCGGCAGTTAACGGCCCGTGGCATTTATTCGGAGGTACACACCTTTGCCGATGCCCCGCACCCGTTCTGGCTATTTCACCCGTGGTTTGAGCCGACGATGGATTATACGGTAGGCTTTCTCAACAACATTTTCCGGTATTAACCCTGAGCCGAAACCTGGATTGCGTTCAGTCTCATAAAATATCCAGGCGGCCCCCGTCGGCAACGAGCGTAGTACCGTTGATGAACCGGGCTTCGTTAGACGCTAAATAACAGATGGCACTGGCAATATCGGCGGGTTTACCAATGGCTCCGTCGATTTTTTCTTTACCACTCTTCACGTTGGGATTACTCCACAGCATGGGCGTATCCACAGCCCCCGGTGCCACGCAGTTGATGCGGACTTTTTGCATCGGATATTCCAGACTGACGCCCCGCGTGAACGCTTCCAGACCACCTTTGCTGGCGGCATACGACACCACGTTGGGCGTAGATTGATAGGCATGAACGGAACTGACATTCACGATAGCTCCCCCGTCGATGTGCGGAATGCAGTATTTGCAGAACAGAAATACCGAGCGGAGATTGACCTGCATCAGCCGGTCCCAGTCCGCCAGTTCCAGGTCGACGATGGGCGTAAAGGTCATCATGGCGGCATTGTTCACCAGCACGTCAATTTGTCCCCAGGTGGCCAGCGCCTGCTCAACGGCGGCTTCAATCTGTTCGGGAACGGCAATATCGGTCTGCGCAAAGCGGGCGGTGCCGCCTTTACCTTCGATCAGGTCAACGACTTCGCGGCCGCAGTTGGCGTTCTGGTCGATCACAAAGACGCGGGCACCCTCGGCCGCCAATTGAAAACACGTGGCCCTGCCAATCCCCGAGCCCCCCCCGGTAACGAGACAAACCTTATTTTTAAAACGCATGTAAGTACTGTTGATGAGATACAAAACCTTAACCGCCCATTGAAGCTCAGGGTTACCCCCATCGACGTTTAATCATGCAGAAGCCCCGAATAGTGAAACACGAAAGAAGGGCAGCTTAAAAAGCCCTTGCCCGTTTCTACTGATTACCTGGTCAAAGTACCTGCTTCGGCTATGGAGCGTCACCAGCCGCCGAGCCTCACGGAGTGGCATTACAGCGTACAGCCAAACCGGCAAAGAGGCCACCACCTCCGTGTTTATGCCCGCCTGGGTTGTTTTCTCCGGCACTACTGCACGGGTACTCCAGTGAACCCGTCGGCGTTTTGGGTCGTTACTTTACCAGTTAACACCAAACGTATGATTCCCTTTTCGATTCTCGATCTTGTTCCCGTTACGGCTGGCAGCACAGCGGCTCAGGCCCTGGCTAATTCGCTCAATCTGGCCCAGCACGCCGAAAAATGGGGCTATAACCGGTACTGGGTAGCCGAGCACCACAACATGACCGGCGTCGCGAGTGCGGCTACGTCTCTTGTGATTGGCCACATCGCGGGCGGTACCAAAACCATTCGGGTCGGCTCCGGGGGTATCATGCTGCCCAATCACTCCCCGTTGGTTATTGCTGAGCAGTTTGGTACGCTGGAAACGCTCTATCCCGGCCGCATCGACCTGGGTGTCGGGCGGGCACCGGGTTCCGATCAGGTAACGGCCCGTGCCCTCCGGCGCGACCTGACCACGGCCGACACCTTTCCGCAGGATGTATTGGAATTGCAACATTATTTTGAGTTTGCCGAACCGGGTCAGGTGGTACGGGCCATGCCGGGAGCGGGCCTTCAGGTGCCGGTCTGGATTCTGGGATCGAGCCTGTTCGGGGCGCAGTTGGCCGCCATGCTGGGGTTACCGTTTGCGTTCGCGTCGCACTTCGCCCCGGATAGTCTAATGGATGCCTTGCGGATTTACCGCAGTACGTTTAAACCGTCATACACGCTGGATAAACCCTACGCGATGGTAGCCGTGAATGTCGTTACCGCCGATACTGACCGGGAAGCAGAGCGGCTGTTCACCTCCGTGCAGCAGCAGTTCATCAATATTCGGCGGGGTGTGTCCGGACCGATGCCCCCTCCGGTAGACGATATTGACGCGATGTGCCACCCAGCCGAAAAAGCGGGGGTCGACCGGGCGTTACGCTATTCGGCAGTCGGTTCGCCCGAAACGGTGGAACGGAGATTAACGAACTTCATCGCCCAAACCGAAGCCGACGAGTTAATCACAACCGGTATGCTGTTCGATCATCAGGCTCGGCGGTATTCACTGGAACTGACGGCGCAGGTGCGGGATCGGATGGCGGTTAACTCGTACAGCCAGCAGGATTTACAGGCAGTATAAACGGGTTTTGGTGGTGTCATTTTCGCAAACCCGACGCCACCAAACCCCGTTTATACCAAAATCACTGCTGAAACACACCACAGTCTCACGGCGTCAGTGTGGTTGTTTTTTCTCCGGCGGCTTTAACGGTTTCTTTGGAGAAGTAAACCGGGAAATAGTCGTTTCGCCCCCATAGCTCGAACAGGTCGCGGTAGTGCGGGCTGTCGGGATTGCCGGACTGTCCGGGGCTGTTGATACCCAGCGTCTTATCCCAGTTCTCGGTGTCGACCACTATTCGGAACGAGGCCCCGTGCGTCTGATTCAGGTCAGCACCCGTGGCGTTTACCGTTTCGCCGTAGCCCCCGCGTGGCAACGGGCCGAGGTTGATTTTCTTGCGCTGATCGTCATTTACCAGCTCACTCAGCGGATGCGTCAGGGTGATGTGTTTGTTGTTCCGCTGCCCGTACTGCCAGTTTTCGATGTCCGGTCCGAGCCGTTCCGTTAGTTCGGCAACTGCTTTGGTGAGGCAACTCAGCAGCAGGTTGTCCCGGACATCGAGGGGATTGGTCGTATCACCAGTTGGCGCGGGTGTGACGAGCCAGTCAATCACGCGTTTGCTCGGTAAACTTCTCAGATACCGGCGGGCATTGGCGGGTACACTCTGTTCGTAAACGGCCTGCTTCAGCTGCCCCTCCCAGGCCACATAAATCGAAGCTGCCACCGATTCGGGAGCTAATTGATA
>JBBQLG010000083.1:0-27235 GCA_038327655.1 Cytophagales bacterium | reverse complement strand
GACCGGGCTTGGTGGCGTTGGCAATCGCCCAAAACAGAAAGGTCATGTTCTGGCGGTAAGCCCCGTTGAGGTCGACCTGCCCCACTAAAGTACGGGCTTTGTCGAGTTGGTTGCGTTGAATGGCGACGGCCAGCTCACGGGTGGGGCCATCAAAATAATCCTCGGCGTTGAGCATAGATTTTCTGCGACAGGCATAAATAACTAAAAGCAGTACCAATACCGTTACTGTAACCAACAAGCTAAATTTCGACTCCATAACCTACTGTTCGGCCAGCGTTTGTGCATCGACTTGCTTCTCGTGCTCCATTGACCCAATAAGCATTTTAGGGTCATGGTGGTCCAGCGTTTGTTTTACCCTGTAAGGAATAGGATGTCCATGCTCATCCACGGCCGGCAACACATACCGGTGACCAGCCGCCGAAGGACCGGCCCCGCTTACAGTAAGCCAGTCACCTACTGGTTGAGTAGGAGGGAAAGCACTAAGTACCCCCTTCAAAACGGGTGTTCCCTTATCCTGCACATTACTCAGGGGGTCGTAAACAAAGTTGTATGACTCAACCAGAGGTGTCCCGTCCGAACGTGTTTTTGTGGCTTCCTCTGTGGAGTAGCCCCGCCTTCCCACCGTATTCTGGTGAACCCCGGCTGAATTGATACCGTACCCTTTTGCTCCAGTCACAATACTGGCCGCGGCTGTCTGTCCACCCGCTTTTGAGTGTCCGGTAATTTCAAACCCGTCAGGCCCATATCTGTCAACCATTTCATCGGCTTTATTCATAGATGCATCATATTGGTCGTCTTTCATACCTACAGCCTGTTTGCCGTTGCTGGTCCAGTCCTGTTTGGTTTGTGTACCCCGAAACACCAGCACCGGCTTGGATGGCTTCTCAAATTTAGACTCATATACCGCATAGGCAAAGCCCGTTTTCTTGTCAAAGTTAGACTCGCTAATCGTCCAGCCGTCGGGCGGGGTGCCGTCGGCCAGAGGAATCCGGTTGCCGTTCTTATCCCAGAGGTTATACACATCGCTTGAGAGTCGCGCCCGCTCAATGGCCTTATTGTTACGCGTCAGCCGGTCGGCGGCCTGGCTCAGCCTGGCCGCCCTGGTAAGGTCGCGGTGAGCAAACCAAGGGTCATACTGCGGCTTTGCCCGCAGGGCGTTGGCGCGCTCCCGGCCACTGGCAATCGAGGCCAGGCGGGCATCGTAGCGGGCTTTCTTGGCGGCATCCCGGGCCGCCTTCTGAGCGGCCGCATTACCGCCCACGCCACCGCCCAGCACATTGGTATTGTCCCCGCCTTTGCTGTTAGCCCGGTTCAAAAAGGCGGCATCCGCTTCGGCATCACTCATCCCAAAATCCCCGATCAGCACCGTCGGGCAGCCGATCACGATGCGGCCCCCGTGAGACGTCATATCCCCCATCCGGGCGGCAGGCATTCCTCCGATCAGCACCGACATCGACCCCTGTATAATTACATCCGGTGGTCCCACACAGGTACACATATCGCCTACGGTGGCGGCTGGCATTCCCCCGATCAATACCAGTGGCTTACCCGGCGGCAATACGGGCCCACCCACGTGCGGATTCGGTGGCACAGTGGGGGTGACCATCGGGCAAACATGCATATCGCCTACGCGGGCGGCTGGCTTTCCCATGCTTTATGGTGTTAGTAATCACAATGTAACGGGAATTGACCGGCTTAGTCTATCGGGATGCGTTGGAAGAGAAAATAAACCACCGGGACAGATAATTTTATAGGATAGTTAATCGGTCAAGTATAATCTCGAAGGCCCGTTTACTAATAGCCCAGGCTTCTGGTGAGACGTCCCGGCTGGGCGAATGCTGCTCTCCGTAAACCCAGTTTTCGCCTGCCTGTCCAATCACTATCTCTATCACCCGTTTAGCGGGATGATTAAGGTCATCAGTTACCTGCCTGCTTCTCGCGTACCAAACGCGCTGCATCCCCCCAAAGGGAGCAATAGGTTTAAAATTAAGCGGATCAAATTGGATGCCCTGCTTTGAGTATTCGTTTATGAACAAGTCTGGTACATGTTTCATATTCGGCTCTGCTTTTTGGGCAACCAATGCCAGTGTGATACGACCAGCCAGTGTGCCGTTCAGCACTTTCGTTAGTTGTACCTGATAGAGTACATCGTTACCAGCAGGATTCTCCAGTAGTCGCCACGATTGAGGATAGGCGGTATTGAAAGGTATTGGCTTAGGCCGTACTAGCGTTCGTAACTGTTCTGCATACGCCCAGTTGGTGCTATGCAGCAGATCAAACTGACTGGCAATAACGAAAAAACGGTTGGCCATTTCGGTATTGTACTGGTCGACATCTGTCCTAACCTGTACAACAAATAGATGAGCACCTCCGACTTTAGCCCAATCTTTTAAAACAAGCCAGCGGGATATCCTCTCTTCACCAGGTCTGCCAGCCACACTTAGCACATCGGGTATAGAGCCGCCCTCCTGTTTGGTATGACGCTCATTGACCACCTGTTCACCTGTTTGTTCCAGGTAAATTGATAACCAATCGCTGGGTGATAGTTCCTCCTTAAGGTAAACAATAACAACCTTAACTTCGGCGAATGGGGGCTGTAATGATCGAAAAATACCCCGCACCTGCATCGGTGCCTGAGGGGTGATGGGTTGGCGGTTAGATTTAATTTGTCCCCAATTAAGAGGTATAGTTAGTTTATAGTGCAGAGCGGGATCGAGGTCGAGTTCGTCTTCAACTATACCGAACTGCTCTCTAAGCTGAGCAGCCTTATAGGCAGATTGGGTAGGAAACGGGTAATTCATGATGGTAGCGGAGGAGCCGGTTGGTTTTTTCGGCTGATAATCTTTTTGGCGATGTCAGGAGCGAGACAAACACTCTGCCCACGAATTATAAACTGTGTATATGTGAAAAAGCCAAATGAAACCGTCCGGTTAGTATCGGGCAGTATAAACTCATTATAGGGGATTAATACTGGTTTTTGGTTGCCTTTCAATAAAGCTGGTATCTCCATATACACTCCTTCATCGGCCAGTGCCACTTTAAACGTATCCCGGTAACGACCAGAGCCAATCATAGCTGACGTATTTACATGAACAGATGGCATACTATCTACCCGAAAGTTCTGTTCTAAATCCCGCCAGGAACCGGTTGTTAAGACGCGACCTTTTCCCTTCATCAAGTAGTATAGTCCACCAAGAGCCATTATGAAAATAACGAACCCTATCACTTTAGAGAAAATTTCCATAGTTGTTGTTCTCTCGTATTAGCCAATCAGAACAGTAAAACATCCAAGTGTGACAACCCCCGGTATTCCACCTGCACCAAAACCAGGAATCGTAATAAAACTGATTTCAGTAGGGCTAACAACAGGTGCCGCGACAGCAGAAGTCGAGCCGGGATCGCTGTAGGCGCGCCCGGCCGATACGTCTATCTCGCCTTCTATTCCGAATAAAGCGGCTATCTTTCCGCTGACACCGGCGTGTAGTCGTCCCTCGGAATGATCATAGTACAACCAGCCCCCCCCACCGATAGCAACGGAAGCCGCCGATGCCCCCACTTTACCTTTACCCTGAATATTGAAGCCAAATATCGATGGAGTTGTTGTCGTACCAGCAACTTCGCCCTGTAATACTTCAGCTCCTGCTTCTCCCTTGGCTATCAGGCCGCTGCGATTACCATCATTGCCAATCAATACATCTCCCTCCGCTTTAGCATGAAACATATTTGCCTCCCCGCCAACAGCTGCATAAGGGTTTCGGCCATTTGAGTTAGCCGGTGCAACCGAGCCGCCCGCGCCCCATTTCATCATACCGGTTTCAGCCGTGCCAGACGCCCCATATCCATAGCCAGCCCGTGATGTTCCTTTTCCACTGGCGTAAAACACATCCATGTTGTGGGTAATTCCCCCTTCAACTGGCCCGGCATTTCCGTACGCTGAGTTACGCATACGAACCGCTTCAGCTGCGCTTTCGACAGTATCATAGCTTCCATCTTTATCCGAGTCTACTACTTGTCCTTCTGCATGCAGCGCTGTTACTCCTCCGCGGCCTTTGTCAGTCTCATCGTGTAACATACCAGTATTTCGCCGATCCGCATTCAGAGCGCCCTTTAATGGAGGGGCTTCTGGTAGGGCTGGCAAGGCAGGAACAGGCCCCAACAATGTTGGTATGGATATTCCCGACATACCGACGGTCAGGCAACCTGTCAGGTCACCCATTCGGGCCGCAGGCATCCCACCAATTAGGACTGTCATCGAGCCCTGTGTAATAACACCTCCTCCATGCATGGGTACCGGACAGACCAAAGGATCTCCTTTCCGGGCGGCTGGCAGACCTCCAATCAATACTGTAGGTTCTCCAAACACAATTATTCCGCCGTGACCGGCTAAATCGCCCATTCGGGCAGCGGGCTGTCCCATACTTTACGGATTAGCGGCTATAACTTAACAACCGGCCCAACATACATAAGTAAGTTGGGCCGGTATCAAATCAGGACGAAATCAATTGTTTTACTTCTTGTCGTCCCAGTTGTTGTCGTGCTCGGCCCCGGCGAAGGTGATCTTCTCGGCCGAGATTTGCAGCGTCAGCGTCAGCGCGGGTTTGTCGGGGTAGTTGGGATCAGGCTTTTTGTCGAAGCGCTCGGCGTAGCTGATGCAGCGGCCTTTGCTGAACTCAACGGTCTTCAGGGTGGCTTTGTCGGCATCCACGAACGTGATGGTACCGTCGGCTTCTTTGTAAGAGTTGGTGATCCACTCGGCCAGGGGCTGATCCTGAGCCGAGGAGGCCATCTCGACGGTGATTACTCCGCCCTGGGTAACCGACGAAGGACGGCCCTTCATGTCGATGTCGCGCTTAACCTGGTAATGACACTCGACAATCTCATTGTCCGAGAATCCGTTGGCCGTAAAGTAGGCCGATACTGCTGATGTTGCCATGACTGTTGTACTGGTTTGAAAAAGTGAAAATTGAGTATGAACTAAGAAATGGTAATGCTGAGCCGGTACGCATTAAGAATTTATTTTCACAATCGGGGCCTTAACGTCCACCGACGCGTTTCCTGCAATGTCTACGGTCATTCCCTTCACATCGACCGACGTTGTCGCGGTAGCCTCGATGGTTTGCGCCTTCATCTTGATCGACTTTTTCGCAGTCATCTCAATGTCCTTGGCTTCCATCTTAATCAGTCCCTTAGTCTGAAGGGTAATTACCCCGTCTCCGTCGAAGGAAATATGCAGGTTGGTGCCTTTGTTATTGGCATTGGTAATAAAAATCTCCTGCTTACCCTGCTTCTCTTTGAAGACGATTTTGTTGCCGCCCTTGGTACGGATAATCTTCTGCTCGTTGTTGGGAAACCAGTAGTCGTTTTCCGTTGATTTATGATATAAACTGCCCACCACCACCGGAAAATCGACGTGGTTGGCTTCGTAGCTAATCAGCACCTGATCGTCTTTTTCGGGAATAAACAACATTCCCCGCGAACCGCCTGTGTACGGAAAAGCCACCCGTACCCACGATGATTTGCCCCCCACCTGATTAGGCCAGTGGAACTGCACCTTCACCCGGCCCAGCTTCAGGGGATCTACGTTGGTAATGACTGTGGCAATCTCGGGCAGGGCCACCGGACTTTGCACCAGCGGATTTCGGGGCGGGAGCTGCGCGGATTCGGGCACGGCCATGAAATGGTTTTCGTAGTTACCAATCTCATCCACCGAGTGGGTTATCTGCGTCACCCGATACTTACCGAAACTCTCCTGCTTGTATTTACCGGGTGCAATCAGTTTCTGCCCCGTCACCTCGACGATGAGACCAACGTTGATGTTCGGATTTTCACCGGAACCCTGAAACTCCACCAAATCCGAGGCATTCGATGCGTTAAGCGTTTGCCGGGCAGCATCCAGGTCGCTCTGAAACTGTACGTCTTTCAGCGGCCATAACTGCGACGCATTGCCGAACGTAGCCTGCGACTGACTGTAAGCAAAATCACCAAGGGTGCCGAGTCCGCCCGTTGGCGCGTGCGCACTGTTAAATGCTTTGTGCTTAACGTAGTTATAGTGGTACATGCTGTGCTTATTCGGTTTGAGCCGAATAGCCATATCGAAGTGCTGAATACCATCCACGACGAAGGGATACACCGCCGATCCGGGCTTGCCGATATTGAGTTGCTGTCCATCGTAGTAGCACCACTCCCCGTATTCGGAAGCTAATCGACTCAGAAAAGCAAAGTTACTTTCATCGTACTGCGCTTTATAATCAATAGCGGCTGCGTATTTGGGCGCTACCGTGCGCGGCAGACTGTCGGAACCGTAATCATTCAACACCGCCCCCATAATTTTGTCCAGCGTCTGCCCCACAAACGCCCGGCGCTGCGTACCGTCGTCCATCAGATACGTGGGACTATGGCCCTGTATGCTGTACGAATTAACCGTTTCGCTATCGTTAATCAAGGTCAGTTGAGTAACGATACCCAGAAAGCGAAAATCGTCGGCAACGAGTTTATACTTGGGCGAAAAACTAATGGTTGCCATCTTACCAACCAATGCCTGATGCGCGCTTTTAAAGAAAAACTCTTTTTTGTCTTCAAGAGCTTCCATTGGCACTACAATCTCAAATGTGTGATGTGTGTGCAACGACTGATCAATGCTCAGGCTGATGAAGTGCTTTATCTGGGTGCCGCCGATCTGTACGTTTACCTCAACTTGTTGTGCCATACATGGTAGTTTTGTGCGTTGAGTCCGTTATTTACCTCCCATTTTCCAGTCTGCCCACATGCTGTCATGATACGACCCACCCAGAAAAATCTTGCGGGCCGTCAATCCAACCTTGAATGTGTAGGCTGCATCGGAACCACCAATCATTAACTCCTCTTCGTATCGTACGCAATAAGCATCCTTAAATTCAAGGGTTTGCAACGTGCCACCGCTCATATCTCTAAAGGTAATAGTTCCGGTTAACTCCATCAACGGATCAATAGCGTATTGCGTGAGTGCAGCTCGATCTTCCCCTAAGAATTCCAGTTCAATCAAGCCACTGCGAACACCTGCAGCCGGACGTCCCCTCTGATTAAAATCCTGACTAAAGCTAACATTACAGGTATGAAGTGTAATCTCAGGCCCTAAAGTATCTACCTTCAGTTCAGCTTTGAATGATGCGGCCATATACAGTTATTTGGTAAAATGGGGTTAGGGAGGGTGTAATTCAAAACTATTCGGGAGCCGAAAAAGCCGCCAGTTGACTATCAAAAATTTGACTCTGACTTAATCTTTGCTAAATTACTACTCCGTTTTAACCGATAACTAACATGACTAAAGAAGAATTTATCGCCCTGTCGCTCGAAAAATACGAAGAATTGCAACAACTTAATCAAATTGGTGACTTCTATGCCTATGAAAAGACATTTGAGCGTATCTGGACTGAATTTGGACGGCAGTCACTGGAAAAAAATATAGGCGAACTGCCCCTGAATGCTCAAAAAAAAACATTATTCGAACCCGATACGGTAAAATAGACGTAGCCAAATCACATCCATTTAGTGAACCCGTCTTGGGCAGTCGCACCAGTCCCTATTTACAGGAAAAATTAGTCCTCTTAGGGACTCATCAGGTCTTCCGTGAAGTACCTGATTTGGTAGAATCGCTGTTGGGAATCAATGTCAGTGAAAGCCAGGTATATCGAAGTGTACAAACAGTGAGTGAATTAATGGAAGACCCTTGCCTGCCTTCGACTAATTTACAACAGAACCAGGACCAAACTGATAAACCAGTGTACGGCATGGTCGACGGCTCATTTCTATTTACTGATGCGGGTTGGAAAGAAATAAAAGTGGGGCGGGTTTTTACCGCTACGGCGGATGAATCTACCCCGTCAAAGTGGATAATGGGTCAGTCCGAGTACATAGCTCAACGTGGTCATTATACGGGCTTTATCGAAAAGTTCGAGCAACTTCTTCCGCCCAGGAGCCCTTGTAAAAAGGTGTTTATTACGGACGGTGCATCTTGGATAACAAACTGGCTAACAACTGCTTATCCTGACTCATTGCAGATTCTTGATTTCTACCATGTTTGCGAAAAATTAGCGTTGGCCTCTCAATTAGCAGGCTGTAAAAAAGATTGGTTTGACCAGCAGAAAGCACTTTTGCTGACGGGCGAAACTAATGCGGTTTGTTCAACGATCAAACAATTAAATCGATTTGAGGGGCAGGTAGAGTTGCTGAATTATTTGGAAAAGAACCTATTTCGTATGCGGTATGATGATTATCGGCGTAAAGGGTTAATGATTTCAAGTGGACCGATTGAATCGGCTCATCGCACCGTCTTACAAATCCGCATGAAACGTAGCGGTCAGCGATGGTCAGATGGCGGTTGTGATTCGATGATTAAACTACGGACTGCTTATAGAAGTGCTAAATCATCGCTCATTACCAATGTTCTCAAAAAGCAGGCTGCATAGTTTTGAATTACACCCGTTAGGGAGTTCGTTAATCTACCCGAGTTAGTATGCTTCTATATCAGGCCATCCATTATCAAGTTTCATATAACTGACGCTTATCTTTTCCGGTGAAACCGTAATAGTTGTGGTGAGACTTGACGAGTTTGCCGTACCGTCGAATTTTTGCACCAAACCAACACAATAGGCATTGGTAAACTCAAGTGTTTTCATGACTTCTTTATGTAGCCCTAGCATTATGACCTTACCATTCAACTGTTTAGCTGGTTCAAACATCCATTCATTCACTAACGGATGCGTTGGTGTATTGAAAGACATGGTTATGATGCCACCAAACGTTGGCGATGCCGGTCGGCCAAGTATATCCGTTTGCTGCTCAATATCCATGACAAAAGACTTGAGGTCCGTAGAAAAACCGGCACCGAGTGACAAAACAGCACTGAACGAAGCCATACGTTTGGTTGGAGATTATTAAATTACTGAGATTTTAGATCAACAATAAAAAATCTAGTGTATCAACAAGTATAATACAACTTTAGTAACGGCTGCTTCCCATTTGTCCATCTGATCCATCCCCTATATTTTTTGTCACACGTTGACTCACAAAAGCTAAAACATTCAACCTGCACCCATGCTCCCTCAAATTTAATTATTCGAAAACTGGCATCATTGGGTACACTAATCTTTTTAATAAAGGTCAAGTCGCTTGGTTTTTCCCTTAATGGATTTCTAATATTATCAATCTCCAGTACGGAACCTATCAAATGATTTTTCCAACTCTCTACTTTAAATAGTTTTGAATCAATTCTTATGAATTTAGTTGTCGTTTTTTCTTTATCAATGTATACTTCAGCTTTTCCTCCAATAATGTTTTTGTACGAGAAAATAATAAGATTATAATCAGGAAAGAATTCCTGCGGATTAAAGTGGTATTTTTTGTGTAGTATAGACTTATCTAAGTCTATATCAGATATATCTGCCTTATAATTACTTAACTTTATAGAGTGATCTGCGAGCGAAATAACAGCAAACGTTGTTCCATTTGCATTATAGAGTGCAATCTTTTTACGGTAATTAGTACCATTATCATTGAACGATACAACTCCTTTGGAGTCATACACAGACTGAAACTCGTCGATATAGATAGATTTATTTTGGTCGACGCTAAATCCAGTACACACCAGGAGAACAGATATAAAGATTTGACGATTATACATACGTTATTTTGTGAGGTGTGGCTTGAATCGTTGAATATGATAATGATTGTTGTGGCGTACCGGATGCCACTTACCATTCTTGTCTCTGTAACCGTTATAATGAGTCGTTCCAGGTGTTATGTATTTAGTGTTAGCGTTTCTTTCTGACAGAACACTGTTCCAGCCGTATAACCTAAATGCCCCAATTAATCTACTGTTTCGTTCAGTGTCAAACTGTTTATCTGACGTCAGGACGGGTTTTCCTGAACGATCAATTCGTAGGGGCCTGATGTCCCCCACAGTCCCTAACTTGTGTGATCGACTGGGTTTAGGTGTCGAGCCATCTGCGTTACTCCAGTGATTAAAACTGACATCACAAAAACCTGCTCTGTTTAACGCGCCTAAAAGTGCGGCTAAAGCATTGGCCGCAATGTAGTTTTCATTTGCACTACCGGTGTATCGAAATGCAAACGTATTGGCCTCGAATATATCTGGTAGCGGGATATAACCAAACTCATTTTCGACAAAGGTCGCAACCAATTTATACTGTCTGATCGCCAGTTTTTTACTCACATCGTTCCTTACGGAGTGTTCTAGGTAGAACCTATCGAACTTGTTTTGCGTACGGCGGACATGAATTTCTCCGTTATCTCTGATCAAGTAATCAGAGCCAGATTTTTTAGTTGGAGAACGATTGACCTCATCAGGTTTAATGAGTGTATCTAAGTGACTTATTTGAGTAGGTGTTGCCTTCCGCATTCGATCTTGTTGGCGTGACACTTGCCGCTCTCGGCTTTCCTGCTGACGTTTAGCCATGCTCATGCTGGCCTTCATTATCGTGTTTAACCCCGTGTTAGAGGGCGTTGGCTGGGCCGCAAACTGGCTGGGCGTTCGTTGTCCGCCGTCCCGAACCAGGTGGGAGAGTGACTGTGAGGCCGCCCGCTGATTGTCCCGGAATGGATCGGATGAGTAAGGCTTCATGAATACGGGTAATTTATTTCGCTAAGGCAGGCAGTTTCATTTTTCAGCAATCAGACAGGTACATGCACCAGTCTGATTGCTGAAAACGCTTGGACAATCGAGAGGAGAATAAGCTACCGCACACTGGCGGTGAAATCGTCGCGACGGCCGGTTTCTTCGCTACGGCCTTTTTCGCCGTGCAGACCAATAATGAAGGTTTTGGCCGGAAAGAATGGCGTGATGTTAATGTCCACAAAAATGCGGTCCGGCTGCGTAGGGTCCTGCCGGAATTTAGGGGGTTCAAAGCGTTCGATAATGCGGCCGGGGCCTTTGATCTTGTCTAAGAAAATGACAATCTCATCGGTCAACTGCTTCTCTACCTTGCCGCTCCAGTTTTCCATGGCCCGCTTGTTCAGGAAGTTCATCATCACCTTCATGATCCAGTCGAACACGCGCACCACGGAGTAGGTCTTCAAACCAATATTGTTACCGGCGAAAAGCGTTTTGCCGGAGAACGGAATAACCCGGGAAAACTCTTTCGTCATCGGAATCAGGCCCAGCGCCTCCAACTCACCAACCTCTGTTTTAAGCAGGTTAAAGCGCACCCCGTCTACTTCTTCGAGCGCACCGAACTGCAAACCGGCCGATACCTGCGAGAGTAAATTCATGTGTACTTTACCGGCCAGTGCCGTCGATGGCTCGATATACAGGTCATCCTCTTCACCAAATTCTTCGTATTTCCCCCGCCCGATCAGGTGATTACACGCCATCATAATGTTGGCGTAGCGCGGGGCATCTGCCGAAATTTTCTCGCGCTGGAACTCCTTGAGTGTGTCTTTCAGGCTACCCATATTCCGGTAATCCGTGATGAGCATCAGTTTGTGGTCACTGGCGATTTTAGCCCACGCGTCTACCACGTTCTTGCCGCCCAGATACCCCGGAATAACCATCAGCGAGTAACTCTCCTGCAGGTCAAATTTGTTGTACACCTGATGCACTTCATTTTTGACGAACTCAATGGTATCGTTGTTATATACGTTGGCCGGGTTGAGCTGCTCCCGGCCGGCGTTCACGAAAATGATGTTCCGTATCTTGAAACCGCTCTGTTCCGCATTGGTAAAGAACAGCGCAACGCCCTGGTAGGTCGCTTCGAGTTCGCGGCTGGCATCGAGTACTTCTTTTAGATTCTCCCGATAAAGCTGTTCTGTTTCCTCAAAGCGTTTATCCGTGAGTTCAGCCAGTTCAGCTACTGAATCAACCTCTGTAGTCAGCAGGTCTTTCCAAAGTTCAAGGCGTCGTTTCAGTTCCAGACGGTCGGCCTGACGGTCGGTTTCCGTCAGGAAGATTTCTTTCTTGGCCCGGCGTTCCGGATTAAGGCTATCGACCCCCTCAATGGTGGTTTCCAGCAGTTTAAATCCGCCGAACTTCAGTTGGCGTAACTCAGCAATGTTTTCTTCGAACGACCGGGCGGGCACCTGGTCGCGTTCGCGTTCATTGGCGGGCAGGCTGGCTGCGCGGCTCTTTTCAGTATCGGCCATTATCGGAGTTGTGAGTTAAGGGTGTAAAGAAGGGTGTGTTTTTGACGCACCAATTAACCGGCTTTCTCTATTTCGTCCAGCATCTGCTGAACCATCGCCAGCATAGTTTGCTTGGCCTGCGGATTTTGCAGCGCATGCTGTAGCATTTTGTTTGACCGCAGGTGCATGTTGATGCGCTGAAAATCATTCATCCGGCTCGACAACTCGGTCAGGTAAGGACTTTGATCCACGATGCCCTGTGGTGTAAAGTCGCCCAGCCGTTTAAATGCGAACGTTTCGGAACTCGGTTCGCCGTTTTCATTCTGAAGCATTGCCGTGACTTCCGGCTTATAATGGTCCAGTACGTCCTGCACCGACTCAAGGTCAGGCACAGACTCGGCTTCCATGGGGAGATCATCAGTCAACTTAGCGATGTACAGCGTCTTGTTCTGGCTGATTGGTGACAAACTGGGTGGGATATCCCGCAAAGCAGCCCATGCCCCTGGCATTGTTGGTTCCATACCTTAGTAGGTTAGTATTGGTTAAATGGATTAGGCAATCCCGTTTCGCGTGACTGAACGGCGCAATAATCTATGGCAATATAACTATCCTTACCATTGGATGTCACCTGAAGGGGGTCACTTTTATTTGCTGGCAAAAAAAGAGAAGGTGATTGACTTGTTGGTTGAATTGATCTCCTTTCATCAACAGATATCATTATACATTGTTTGATCGAATCACGTTAATTTACAGTAACTTAACATTACTTTTCGTACCTTAATAATGCATGACCCCGTTCCTTCGAGTAAAGTTGACGGCACAGGATCAGAAACAAGTAGCAGTAGGCAGGTTTTACAAGTAGATAAAAATTTGTGTCCCCATGCGATAATTGATTGTAGAGTGTGAATAATCGGGTGGTTTTCACCCTGCATTTCCACCCACCAAAAAGCCGCGTCAGTCAAAGGATGAACTTGCTACAGTTGACTGAAGGCGGTTTTTAAGCGCATTTGGGAACAAACCCGAAGGTATCCACAAAAAAGGCGGGTATTTGACCGCACCGTCGGACTGGAGACATTCAGGAAAATGGCCCGCCCCGGCGTACCGGTCGAGTTACCCCGTGCAAAAAGTCCCGCTCAGCAGGCTTCCCGTAAACCCGGTATCGACTCGGTCGCACCGACAAAATGGCATTTATCGTAGCATTTGCCTTAAAAGCCGTTTGAATTAATCGCTTCGGCCCAAGGTGAGTGAATTTTGGTCTCGCTTGGCCAACGCAAACAGTTTCCAGGTCCACCGGGTAGTGGCACAAAACGAAAAAGCCCTGCTATAGCATAGCGGGGCTTTCAACACCTTCCTCTTTTTGTAACACTCATACGTACGCACACCGACTGCGTACGGATTTATCGCCGATAAATTTTTTTGAGCATTTTTAGACGGGTCGGTTACGGGTGACGTCAGCAACGATGGATCGGCCACCTCAAAGAGGTCATTGGATAGGTCGTACCGTCAAGATGTGGCTTACCCAACGAGCTTTTTGAGGTGGCCGATCTCCTCATAAAAAGGGCTGATATCAACCGTAACCGGCTTCTTTTCTTTTCCCAATCAGGCATTACAGTGCCCCTGAAAAGGCCGGAGCACGAACACGAAATTATTTAGTAGAAAGGCCCGTAATTCGGTCAAATACTAGGAAAAATTGCAAAAAAAGCGGTATTTTCAGGGAGTAAATCACCGCCGTTTATGTTATCAATGGAACACATAAACAGCCTAAACCAGCACGAACCCGATGGCCTCACAACTCAGAAAAGCAACCCGCCAGAAAGCAAAAATCCGATTGGGCTTAGCCGCTCCGTCCGGGTCCGGCAAAACGTATTCGGCCCTGTTAATTGCCAAAGGTTTAGTGGGCGACTGGGGTAAGGTAGTCGTAATAGATACCGAAAATGGGTCTGCCGATCTATACTCTCACCTCGGCGATTACAACGTACTTACCCTAACGGCCCCCTTCTCGCCCGAACGCTACATCGAAGCCATCCGGGAATGCGAGGAAGCGGGCGTAGAGGTCATCATCGTCGACTCGGTTACCCACGAGTGGAACGGGCGCGGAGGCTGCTTGGACATGCACGAACAGGCGATGCAGAAACAACGCGTACCCAATTCGTTTACGGCCTGGGCGGAAGTAACGCCCCGGCATCAGTCGTTTATCGACGCGCTGCTGCAAAGCAAATGCCACATCATCACCACCGTCAGGAGCAAGAGCGATTACGTTTTGACGGAGAAGAACGGCAAGCAGGTACCGCAGAAGGTAGGCATGGCCGCCCAAACCCGCGACGGTTTCGAGTTTGAACTGACCGTTTCGTTTGACGTCGATATCGACCACAAAGCGCACATTTCGAAAGATCGGACGGGCCTGTTCGCCGATAAACCAGCCTTCACGCCTACCGAAGAGACGGGTCAACTCATCCGTGAGTGGTGCGAATCCGGCGTCGATCTGCAGGATGACGTCCGGCTGGCCATCAGTCGGCTGGCGGGTTGCGACAGTGTGGCGAAGCTTTCCGAACTGAAATCGTCGCTGAGTGCGCTGGTGATTGATAATGAAGATTTTAAGCGTGCTGCCCGCCTTCAGTTCAACAAGGTGAATATTGCTGCTACGGCAGCCCTTACGTAAACAACATAGATGGAGTTAACACGGAATTTTGCTAAAGTACCCTCGGCGGAGGCTGCTCCGGCCGTAAATCGGTCCACCCGTCGCAAAGCCAATGGTCCGGCGACGGCGGCACTGCTGATTAAAATGGCGACGGAGTTATTGCAGTCCTCGCCCACCATGCGGCAACGGGCTAACATCACGCTCACCGACCTGGCTGCGGCCGACAAGGTGCGCAAGGGTTTGCTGAAAGTGTAAGATCAAACCCCCATCCCCTAAAGGGGTGAGCCTCTTAGGTACCAGCCCCTAAGAGGTTCACCCCTTTAGGGGATGGGGGTTAATTCTGTTTCTACTTCACATCGGCCATTAACACATCGGCCAGTCGATAGCCCGACAATGTTACCTGCCGCTCGGCAATGGGCTTCACCGTCTGAATGTAATCGGCGGGTAATGGAACGCCCTCGTCACCCACTCCGGCGGTTAGCTGACCGTTTCGATAGGCCTGCTCCCGCGCCAATTGAAAACTCTCGGCCGACCAGTCGGCCATGTTTGGTTTATCCAACTGCGGTAGATGGCTGCGCGGAATACTTTGCCGAAGCTGAACGGCGAGGTTATTTACCGACTGAGCATCGTCGGCACCGAGCAGCATTCCGTCCCAGAAGCCATGCAGGTTGATGGTCTTCCCCTCCGGCGTCACCCGAATCTTGAATCGGTTGCCGCCCTGATCGCCCTCCGGAAACTGACTGCTGATGAGCGAAACGGTATGCAGCGGCATGTGTATATCGCCCGTCAGGTGAAAAATCCAGCATAACGCAATGGCTTTGGTACTGTCGGGGGCGTTGCTGCGCAGGATCTGCCGGTTCTCCTCGAAGGCCTGTAAGATGTTCTCTCCCGTGGCCAGGACGCTGTCCGTAGACGCGACTCCCTGTTCGGGTTTGTAGACGTAGTTGATGTAGTGCCAGGTTGGATGGTCGTAGGGATTGTCTTTGGTTTTAACGTCGTCGGGCCAGCGGGCGGCCAGCATGAACAGGTACTGGTTTTTCTGATCGTCCGTCAGCGTGGAGTCGTTGAGTTTAGCGGCCCACCGCTGCTGATAATCCGGGTGTTGCCGTAAAATAGCGACAACGCGGGCCGCAGTTTGGGGCGATGTGTTTTGCAGATCCCGGTAAGCAATGGCCCCGATGACCATGTGCGTGGCTCTATTCCAGCCGAAAGCCGCCGGGGTCAACCCAAACAGCAGCAAAAAAATGGGTAACAGGCAAATGCGTTGAAAAGGCTTCATGGCACGATGAGCGTTGAGTTGATAAAATAATCCGTTCGCTTAGCCCAGCGTCCGGGCGTTGATGATGGGCTTTACTTCCGGGTTGAACTGATAGGTGGTCACCCGGCCATCGGCGAATACTTCCACAATCCGGTAGCCGTGGTACGCCGTTCCCCAACTGCCGCCAAAATGCCCGTCGGACAAATACGGCTGATTACCGGCCATCCGTACGGCATCTTCGTTGTGGTCGTGGCCGTGAAAAACAGCTTTTATATTCGCGTATTTTGCCAGCGTATCCATCACCTGCGAGCAGTCGATACCGTTCTCCGTCCACTTCCGCTGCGGAATGTGGAGCATCACAAAGACGTGCTGTTTTTTGCGGAGTTTGCTCAGGGCACCGTCTAACCAGCGATAATCGGCGCAGACGTATTCGCCTTTTTCGTTGGAGGTGTTGCCCAGCACAAACGCGCACAGCCCCAGATCGACTACATGGTCTTCGGGATAACCCCAGGTCTGCTGCCACACCGCCGGACTCACTTTATCATGGTTGCCCCGTGTGACGTAGTACGGCATTTTTAGCTGGTCGAAGTAGCCCTTTGCCTCGGCCATCAGGGGCGGCTCATCGTGAATCAGGTCACCGTTGAAAAAGCAGGCATCCAGTCCGGAACGTTCTCCTTCCGCGTTGATGCTTTCGATTACCTGTTGAAAGTAAGTTTTGTACTCCGTTTTGGGTTGTCCATAATGCCCGTCGGACGCTACAGCGAACCGGAACACACGGGCAGAGTCGGACGGTTTGCCGGGTTGTTCGGGCCACAGCGTAACACCCGGTGTGAGTGCGGCTGCGGAGCCAACGGAGGTTTTCAGAAAAGAACGACGGGACGTTTCCATGCAAGGGGGCTAACTATGATGCAAACGTATTGGGTTTCGCCGGGAAAACGGCCCGTCCGTGGGTTGTTTTTTTGTTAACGATTGCGGCAACGGGGGTGTACTGTTCAGAATAACCGGTTCGGGTGTTTGCGCAGGGCGTCATAGCGGAGCAGGGCTTCGAGGTAATAGTAATCGGCGTAGACCAACGGCACGTCCACTTCGCTCTTCGCCGGTTTGTGGCCGACGCTGTGCTTCAGAATGAAATTGTTGTTTTCGCCCGGTTTCGCTTTGTAGGTCGGTCCCGATAATGTCTGCAACATCTGCACGGCGGCCTGATGATACGTTTTGGCCGACGGACCGCCGTACGTGCTCAACTCAAACAGAGCCGATGAGGTAATGGCTGCTGCCGACGCGTCGCGTTCTTCGTTTGGTATGTTGGGCGAATCCACGCCGGGCGCGTTGAAATCCCAGTACGGAATTTTGTCGGCGGGCAGGTTGGGGTGATTCAGGTAAAAATCGGCGATGCGCCGGGCGTGGGTCAGGTATTTTTTATCTTTCGTTTCGCGGTACATCATCGTGTAGCCGTACAGACCCCAGGCCTGTCCCCGCGCCCAGGCCGACGAATCAGCGGCTCCCTGCGCCGTTTTGCGGGCCAGCACCTTACCGCCGTCACCGTAGCACACCACGTGGTAACTGCTGGCATCGGGCCGGTAGTGGTTAACCATCGTCTTGTCGGCGTGGGAGACACAAATGTCGTAGAAGTGTTTGTTGCCGGATGTTTTGGCGACCCAGAACAGAAACTCCAGGTTCATCATATTGTCGATGATAACCGGGTAATCATACGTCTGGAATTTCTCCCACGACTTAATCACACCATAGTCGGGCCTAAATCGGGTAGCTAATGAAGCCGCCCCGGTGAGCATAATGGGCCGGTAGGCAGGGTTTTTGGTGAGCCGGTAGCCGTTGCCGAACGGGCAGTAAAGCATAAAACCCAGGTCGTGGGTGCGGGTGTTGGTTTGCTCCTTCGCCACGGCCATCGTCCAGCGGTGAGCGGCTGTTTTCATGGCCGGGTTCCCTGTCCGCTCGAAAATATACCAGAGCGACCCGCCAAAAAATCCGCTGCACCACCACGACGAGGGCATATCGCGCGGGCTACCATCGGGGTTGGTCGACTGCGGAAATTTGGTTGTGTCGGGATGGGATTGCAGCATCCGCTGATACTGTTGGGCGGCAAACGCAAATTCGGCATCAACATTGATTGGGGTTTGGGCGGTTGCCGCGAGGCTGGTCAGGAGCAGCCAAAAAAAGAAAATCTGTTTCATGAGCATTAAGGGGAACAACGCTAAAAGTTTCGCCGGGCCGATAACTACCTGAATGACGCCGGTGGGTAGTGACGATCCGCGTGGCATATGTTATTTTTAATCGGTTGCTAATCCGGCACATAGCCATTATCTCCTACTTACGCACCGTTGTTTATCAAACACAAATGACTTACGATCAGGCTGTTTTGGTTTTTCTGGGCATGGTTGGCATGATGACGCTCTACGTGGGGGCGCAGGCCATTGTGATGCGCGAACGGACCTACGGCACCTATGCCCTGTACGCAGCCTGCTGGTTTGGGTATATCTTCTTTAAAAACGCGTACACGTTCGCGAATCCGGCCATCGAGCAGGTGGTTTATCCCCTAAACCGCATTGGCTTTCCCATGCTGGCGTACGTGCTCTACTACCAGTTTGCCTTTTCGTTTCTGGACATGGCACGCACCCTGCCTACCGTATACGGCGTGTTCCGGCGGATGCAGGGGGTCATTCTACTCTATGTGTTGGCCGAGGTGGTGGTGTGCATTTTTCTGAACGACTGGACCCGCCACCCCGCCCACGAGGGCGTTCATACCGTAGTCAGAGTGGGGATTGCGGGCGTATCGGTCTGGGGCATCAGCCGGGCGTTCCGGCTCCGCTCCAGTGTGGTCTACTATTTCGTAACCGGGTCGGCCCTGCTGTTAATCTTCAGCCTGACCTCCATGATTCTCTCGCAACGGCTCACCGACACAGACGTTGCCGATAGTCTCTGGGACGATCCCCTGATTTTTATGCAGGTCGGTATTGTACTCGAACTGCTGTGCTTTTCGCTGGGATTGAGCTACAAAAACAAGCAGACGGAAATCGACAAAGTCCGGGCCGAACAAACCCTGCAACTCGAACGCGAACAGCGCACCATCGAGCAGTTGAAAACCCATTTCTTCACCAATATTTCCCACGAATTTCGCACGCCACTCACATTACTGCTCGGCCCGTTGTCGGATCTAACCCGGCAGCAACCCCAGAACAGGCTTTTTGCGCTGATGCACCGCCAGGCAGACCGGCTGCTGACGCTGGTAAATCAACTGCTGGACCTGACTAAACTCGATGCCGGCCAACTCCAGCCCAGCATCCGGCCCGGCAACCTCACCGGGTGGCTTCAGCAGTTGGTCAGCCTGTTTTCGTCGCTCGCCGATAGCCGCGACATTGCCCTGACGTTTGTGGGAGCGGATCCCCCCCAACCCGTATTTTTTGACCGGGACAAGCTCGAAAAGATCGTTTCCAACCTGCTGACCAATGCCCTGAAGTTCACCCCGGACGGCGGGACCGTTACCGTCTCGTTGCGCTACGAAGCCGGGTCTGCCGTTATTCAGGTAACGGACACGGGTGCGGGCATTTCGCCCGACCAGCAGGTGCTGATTTTCAACCGCTTTTACCAGACCCATACCGGCTCGTTGGTGGGAGGCACGGGTATCGGGCTGGCCTTAGTGCGGGAACTGGTTCAGGTGCTGAACGGAACGGTCGGCGTGGCGAGCGTCGTGGATGCCGGCACCACGTTTACGGTAACGCTGCCAGTCGATGCCGACACCTGGGCCGGACGGGTTGACCCCACGCCGGTTCACGCGCCAGCCACTTTTGCGCCACCCAACGCCTTAACCGACTTGCCCCCGCCGGATGCGGAAGCGAGCCTAACCGACGAAACGGCTACCACTAAGCCCCTGCTGCTGCTGATAGACGACAACGCCGACGTCCGTGAATACCTCCGGCAGGTGCTCACGGACACATATCGCATTCAGGAAGCGGTGGACGGTCGGGACGGGCTGACCAAAGCCGGTGCGTTGATGCCGGACCTGATTATCTGCGATTTGATGATGCCCAATCTGGATGGGTTTGGCTTCTGCCAGCGGCTGAAAAGCCAGCCGACCACCGATCATATTCCGGTGATTATGCTTACGGCCCGCGCCGACACCAGCAGCCGCATTACCGGTTTTGAGCACGGAGCCGACGAATACGTAGCCAAGCCGTTTCACCCCGTCGAACTGCGGGCACGGGTACAAAATCTGCTCGGCCAGCGCCAGAAACTCCGCGACCGGTTCAGCCGCGAACTCCGCCTGAAACCAACCGGCGTAGTCGTGACGTCGGTCGAAGAGCAGTTTCTGCAACGGGCCATTGCCGTGGTGGAGCGCGAGATGAGTCATTCCGGCTTCACCATCGAAGCGTTGGCCGCCGAACTGAACCTGAGCCGGATGCAGCTTCACCGCAAACTGAAAGCCCTCACCAACCAGTCGGCCACGGAGTTTGTGCGGCATCTCCGGTTGCAGCGGGCGGGCGATCTGCTGGCGGGGCGGGCGGCATCGGTGTCGGAAGTGGCGTATCAGGTCGGTTTCGAGAGTTTATCCTACTTCACCAAATCGTTCCGCGAGCAGTTTGGCCATCTGCCTTCCGATGCTAATCATACCGTTGGCTCAACGCATCAGCCGTAGATCGGCCGTTTACGGGTCTGTTACATCAGGGTCAAACAATGTTACGCCCGTAT
The DNA here is from genome assembly GCA_038327655.1 of Cytophagales bacterium. Lineage (GTDB taxonomy): Bacteria > Bacteroidota > Bacteroidia > Cytophagales > Spirosomataceae > JBBQLG01. Next base: position 6,524 of record JBBQLG010000083.1, on the reverse strand, counting down.
TAACTTGGTTTTCAAGGATTTTGCTACGTTTGCAACAGTCAAAACCAAGCCCGATACACCATGAAAACCCGATTCCTTACCCACTTTTTACTGCTGGTAACGTTAACAGCTAACGCTCAGTTTGGCAATTTGCTCGACCGCGCCAAAAATGCCGCCAACAGCCGGGCCAACAACAAAATTGATCAGGGCATCAACAAAGGCCTCGATAAAACGGAGGAAGGCATTAAGAACAGTACCAAAAAACCAGCCGATACGGGCAGTGCTTCTTCCCAAACCGGCGACAACACGACAACTGCCTCCGGCAAAAGCACATCTTCAGCCAGCGCGACACCTGCCCCGGTGGCGGGTCCGCCCAGCATGCGCTCCTACGCCAACTACGATTTTATTCCGGGCAACAAGATCATTTTTGAGGACGATTTCCACACCGACCAGGATGGCGAGTTTGCCGAACACTGGGATCTGAAAGCTGGTCAGGCCGTGTTGAATAAAGTAGGCGATGGCCTGGCAATGAAGATTACCGATGGCAATTACGGGGCGGTAATGCCCCTGATGAAGACAAAAAACTACCTGCCCAAAGAGTTTACGCTCGAGTTTGACCACTACCAGACGGCGGGGGCGTATGGCATTAATGTCTGGTTTAGCACTGCCGATAGTGATGACGCAGTAGTAGCGGCTCTTGTTGACAAAGGCAGTGTGGCCATGAAGTACCAGGGCAACGAAGGGGGCAAAGAACTGAGCGCAACGATGCCCGCCGAAATAGCGGAGGAGAATTACATCAATCGTTGGCATCACATTGCTATGATTGTAAAAGGCCGCACGATTAAACTATACGTCGATCAATACCGGGTTGTTAACATACCCGTCAACACGGGCGTACCTGCATCGGTTTCGTTCGGGGGGCTTGGTAATCAGACTGATCCGCTGATTTTTAAGAATGTACGCATTTCCGAAGGCGGTGGTGCCAACCTGATCGGGCAGAAATTCGGCGAGGGCAAGTACATCTCCTACGGCATCAACTTCGACTACGGCAAAGCGACCATCAAACCCGAAAGCATGGGCGAGATCAACGCCATCTATAAACTGCTGACCGATGCCGGCAGCACGAAGTACGAAATTGGTGGCTACACCGATGCCGATGGATCGGACGCCAGCAACATGACCCTCTCTCAGAAACGCGCTGATGCGGTAAAGGCTCAACTCACCGGCATGGGCATCGACGTCAGCCGCCTGACCGCCAAAGGCTACGGCGAAACCAAGCCCGTTGGCGACAATGCCACCTTCGAGGGCAAAGCCCTGAACCGGCGCGTCGAGTTCGTGAAGTTATAAGGCAAACGGCCTTTTTGTCATCCTGACCGGTCCGCCGGTGCGGAAGGAAGGACCTTAGCAATTTGACCCCTAAGGTCCTTCCTTCCACACCGGTCAGGATAACAAAAACATCTGCTCGCAAACGTGAATCATACTGTTCCCACCTTTTCCCACTCTCTGTATGAACTATCTCCTGTTACTGACTGCCTTTGCGTTTTTTACGCCTGCTCCCACCACCCGCCTTACGGCCGATGGTTCTGTTATCAAAGTAGTCATCACCGGCGGGGCCAACGCGGGTACCTACAACCTGGCGTCTACCGAAACCACCTGCAGCCGCAACGCCACCGGTGCTAATTCCTTCGGCAATCAATATTCGACGCGGGCCAAAACCGGCCTCACCAGCGTTCAACTCATTATCAGTGACGCCAAAAAAGCAGCTTCCGGCGGCACCGGCGACTGCTACCTGTCGGTACGATTCGGCGACATCATGAAAGGCACGACTTACGAATTTGGCAAGATGCCCAAGTTGTTTGGCGGCACTGATGCGGGTGGCAAAGGCATGGCTTCGCTGTCGGGTTCGGGTAACAATACCACCAGCACCATCGACGGTACCACCAAAGCCGGGGTGAAAATCCAGGTAACGATTCAGTGTAAATCCGTACTGGACCTCGGCAAATAACCTGCCTCTAAACCCACATACTCCATGAAAATGCTTTTTCTTCTCCTGACCGCGCTGCTGTTCAGCACGGTTGGCTACGGGCAGTTATCCGGTAAATTTCCCGGTGCGGTAGCGGGCTACAAACCCGTGGGAAAACCCGATTGTATGTCCATGAACATGCCGGGGCAGGGGCCGATGAATAGCTGTTCGCAGACATACAGCAACGGCAAACTGACGCTATCGGTCGAACTAACCGAATACCCAAAAGGCAACCCGATGCTGGCAAACGGTGGCTTTTCGGCCACGGACGAAGGCCGGGGTAGAGCAGCTCAGGTAAACGAAGAAAAGATCACCCTCAACGGACTGACCGGCTACGCGACCTATGACCCGAAAACGAAGTTCGCCGACGTCTCCCTGCACAAGGCCGATAAACTGATTATATCCGTATCCGGCCAGGGGCAACTCAACTGCGACGCGGTCAAAGCGGTAGCCTCAGCCATAAAATGAGACTGCTGCCCGTGCTCGTTTTGCTGGTACTGAGCCGACCGAACGCGCTGGCGCAACAGCTTCAGCAACTGCCAAACGCGGCCTTTACGCAGTGGACCGGCCCCGAACCCGCCAACTGGCGCTCCAACAACGTGTATAACGACAAGGGAAAACTGTTGCGTACGCTGGTAGAACCGGTGGGTACGGCCGGTGCCAAACTGTTGGTGAAGCGCGTCGTACACCGGGAGGAAGCACCGGCAATCGTCGTTTTTGAAGGGGGTGCCCTGCGTAGTCCGTTGCTGCCGTTTATGCCGCAGGCCGATACGCCCGTGCGGCTTCAGGTACGATACCAGTTCGTGTCCGACTCGGCCGACGTGCTGATGGCGGCTATCTCGCTGGAGTCGCGCAACACCGAAACAGCCCCCCCGAAGCCCGACAAAACCTGCGATTGCCAGCTTACGAGCCTATTCGGCAGCGAGTCGGTACCGCTGCCCGTTGCCGCATCCCTAACGCCATCAGCCCGGCTACCGGAACACGGTCCAGAAAGCGACCGGTCAGGTCATTAACCATCAGGCGCGTAAACCAGGGAAGCACGACGCGCCCGCTCACGTTGAAAGCCCCCCACAACGGGTTTTTTCGATCCAGTTCACCAGCCCCACCGACCAGCAGATTATGCTCCATTCGGGGGGCGGGGTGAAGATCAAGGCGCAGGACTGAGTTCACGGCGATGGGTGTGCCCCGTTGGCCTCACCGGAGAAAGTTGTAGACAATCAATTCTTAAACCACAAACGAATGAAACACTGCCTGCTTCTTACCTGTCTACTGTTCGCCGTTGGGGCTATCGCCCAGACACCGCAGCGCACCGACATTGTTACGCTGCTCAACCAGCTACCCAAACTGCCCGCCACCACGCAGGAGGCTCTTGCCTTAGGCACCGGCCTCAGCGATCCCTACCTGAACTATGCCGACCAAATGCACGCGCTGATGGAAAAAATCCAGACGCCAAACCCCATCACCATTCGGGTGCAGAAACAGGCCGTAGCCACCGACGCCAAATTCAAAGCCGATGGCGTTGATAAAATGGCCGATGCCGAAAAGATAGCCTACGCCAAAAAACATAATCTGGGCGGACCGGGATCGAACAACCGCATCGACTTTGCTCAGAAAATGCAGGACCCTGCGTTCCGCAAACAGTTCGACGCCATGACACCCCAGCAAAAAATGGCCTTGATGCAGCAACAGGGTGTCATGGCCGCACCAGCTACCGTGCCGCAAACCAGCAACCCCATGCAGGCCGACATGATGGCGATAATGCAGGACCCGGCCATGCGCGAGAAGTGGAAAGCCATGAGTCCGGCCGAGAAACAGGCCTTTATCGAGCAGCAGAAAAAAGCCAACGGCTACGATGCCGCCAAACGCCCAAACCAGCCGAAAACAGACACGGGCAGTGGCTTCGGCGATATGCTCGACAGCCCCGCGTCGGCAACGCCCGCCCCGTCGTCGGCCCCGGTCGGACTGGCCATTGCTAAATCCAGAGCCTTGCAGGAAAGCCTTACAGAGTCGGCAAAAGCCGTAAAAGCAATGGCCGACCGGCAGCAACAGCAGTACGACCAGGCAATGGCCACTATGCAGAACGCCATTACTGAACTCGGCAAGAAAGAATCGGCAGAGGGCCTTGCCGAAGCGAAGCGTTTGGGCAAACCGGGCGACTCCTGGGTGCTGACCAATGCTGCCGAAGAACACCGAATCCGTATGAACGCCATTCAGCAGCAACAAAGGGCCGACAATGCCATGCTGACAGCCGCGACCATCGAATGGACCAAACGGCAGGCCGCCCTCAAAAAATTAGTTGCCGATTATCAGTCCGCCATGACCACTATTCAGTACGGCGAGTCCTTATTCAGCGACGACAGCCAGTTTCAGAATGCAGCGACCCTGAGCGGGCAGCAGGCTACCGTATTTGGGGCGTTGCAGGACGTAGCCAATGCATTCAATAAAATAGCCAGTCAGGCCGCCAAAACGCAGGACCTGTTGGGCGATGAGAGCAAAATGACTCCGACCCCGCGCCAGTTGCTGCCCGCCAGCGGTGGGTAGGTTTTGGGGAAACAGGCATTGAGCGCAACCGAACGGACCAAGGCCGCTAAACTGATTTATCGCGCCGGTGTGGTTTGTAATCGTTTAAGACGCAATTTTACGGACGTCTCTTCATCAGCCCGACGGGTGCGAAGACATCCGTAAAATTGCGTTTCTCTGTTTACTCCCTTCCATGCGTAATCCTTTTTTCTACCTATTCCTGCTCCTACTGGTCGTGTTGGACGGCTGGCTCATGGCCCACCCCAACCTCATTGGCCAATTAGGCGTTTTCATCTACGAATACGATTACCTCGCCACCTTTCCCCGCGCCCTCGGTGTGGTGTCGGGGGTGGTCGGCGTGGCCCTGTTGCTGAGTTTGGGGATCAGCCGGCTGAGTCAGCCGATCACCATCGGGCTATTGACCGCCTTAGCCGCAGCGGGAATTTACTGGCTGTTATTGAGCATCGGCCAGTTCACCTCAGGGGTCTATAAACTAACCGGAGCCGGTTTTCGGGCGGGTGCCATCCTGCTGCCGGGCCTGGTCGTTTCGGTCTTTGCCAAGAATCTCTACGAAAAAATCACTAACCGGTCCCGCCCATGAAATACACGTTTCTGCTCCTGAGTTTTCTGCTACTCACTTCAGTCACCAATGCCCAAACGTACCTGCTCCGTCCTGACCGCATATTCGACGGCGAAACCCTGCACGAAGGCTGGGTGGTACGGGTGAAAAACACTAAAATCGACGCCGTTGGCCCGGTAGCGTCCGTACCAGCCGATGGTGCCGAAATTATTGACCTGAAGGGAACGACGCTGATGCCCGGTCTGATCGAAGGCCATTCGCATTTGCTGCTGCACCCGTACAACGAAACGCCCTGGGAAAATCAGGTGCTGCGCGAAAGCCGTTCGCTGCGGGTAGCGCGGGCTACGGTTCACGCCCAAAAAACCCTCCTGGCCGGTTTCACCACCGTCCGCGATCTCGGTACTGAAGGAGCCGGTTACGACGATGTGGGGCTGAAACAGGCCATCAACCAGAACATTATTCCCGGTCCGCGCATGGTTGTGGCCACGCGGGCCATCATCGCCACGGGGAGTTACGCGCCCAAGGGATTCAGCACCGACATCGACGTACCGCAGGGAGCCGAAGAAGCCGATGGGGTCGACGCCATTGTGAAGGCCGTACGGAGTCAGATTGGCAAAGGGGCCGATGTCATAAAAGTTTACGCCGACTACGGCTGGGGGCCTGCCAACGATGCGCGGCCAACGTTCTCGGTGGAGGAGTTGAAACTGATTGTTGAAACCGCCCGCAGCAGCGGACGCGCGACTGTTGCCCACGCGGGTACGGCCGAAGGTATGCGCCGGGCAGTGCTGGCGGGCTGCGAAACCATCGAACACGGCGACGCCGGTACGCCCGACGTCTTTGCCCTGATGAAACAAAAAGGCGTGGCCCTCTGCCCTACCCTCGCGGCCGGTGATGCCGTACAGCAGTATCGCGGCTGGAAAAAAGGCTCCGACCCCGAACCGGAACGCGTCCGCGAAAAACGCATTACGTTTAAGCAGGCCCTCGATGCGGGCGTGACCATTGTCGCCGGCAGCGACGTAGGCGTATTTACCCACGGCGACAACGCCCGCGAACTGGAACTGATGGTCGACTACGGCATGAAACCCCTCGACGTGCTGCGTTCAGCCACCTCCGTTAGTGCCGATGTCTTTCACCTTGCCGACCGGGGCCGCGTAAAAACCGGCTTGTTCGCAGACTTAGTGGCCGTTTCGGGCGACCCGTCCAAAACCATTTCTACGTTGCGGCAAGTGGCGTTTGTGATGAAAAACGGGGTCGTTTACAAGCGGTAACCCCTTAAACTTATTGGTAGTCCTAAACTTGTAATGACAGGTTGTAACGAGTCACTATAAACTTAATTGCGTTGACATGACGATCCAGTTTTTTAGAGAACGATAGACTCAAACGAACTAAACGGGAGCAACGTTGCCGCAGGGTACAGAAAAA